>CAZMJD010000014.1:0-18078 GCA_964566385.1 uncultured Candidatus Poseidoniales archaeon
CCATGAATGTAATTTCTCGATATCTCTGACAAGATATTCCTCAGCTCTTGGATGTCGTCCAGATACAGCTTGTCCCACATCGATGATCCATGGTTCATCCAGATGCCAGAGGATATTATATTCCGAGAAATCAGCATGAGCAAGTTCAGATTTCTGCCAGATCAATCGCAACATGTTCGATAAATCGATTACAACAGCTTCTGGATTTTCGAGCTCAATATGGCGTATTTGTGGTGCAGCTCTCCCCCCTTCGCCTATGAAATTCATCACGAGTACATTCTGGTAAGCGCTGATGGGTTCGGGAACACGAACCCCTTCGCGATGCATTCGAATGAGGTTTCTCATTTCTTTCCGGACCCATATAGTCACTAAATCACGATGTTTTCTTTTCAATCCAGTGAATCTAGGATCACCTTCGATATATTTCAGGAGGTTCTTGAACACTGCATTAGTAGTATGAAAAATCTTGACCGCCATGGCACCTTGTGGCCCAGTTGCGTGATACACATGTGCTTCTTTTCCTCTGGCGATGGGGTGATTCAGTTGTTCAATAACACCATCTTGCATCAATTTGTAGATTGCCATCAGTGTTGAATGATCGAACACTGAGTCCAGAACTTTGCGTCCACTACGGTCGGGTGTTTTCGCATGTCCTGAATTGATCTGCTCTTCGATATCACGAAAGATTTGCTCATGACGTGGTTGATCCATCCATTCAAGTTCAGTCGCAGCTCCGGTGAACTCGATGTTGTCATCGTCACTGATGGGACTGTCATCGCTGTCATCGTCAACTTCGTTAGTCATATGATGCCTCAGTCGAACAGGTCCTCGTCCACATCGTCCTCCTCATCTTCGCTCACAGCAGCGGCTTCCGGCTCTCCGAACAATGCATCTACCTCCCTATCTCTGACTTCAGTAGTGGTCATATCAGGTTCTGTTTCCCCCTCAATGTCCTCAATAACCTCAGCCTCACTCCAGAGGTCATCTCCCTCTTCGGATTCTATTTCTGTCATTGATGGTCCTGCTCCGAAGATGTCAACAATTTCAGGAATCAGATTTTTTCTTGAGAGGTATAATGCCTGAGTTTTGGTGTAGCGATGACGTACATCACAACGTGAATCCTGGAAATCCCATGGTAATATGACAATCAGATCGTTCTCTCGAACCCACTCTCTTCGTCTCATTTTTCCTGGAATTCGTCCTAATCTTGTTTTTCCATCAGAGCAGATGACATTGAGCCGCCGCCCCCCAAGAATTTGATCCGCAATAGCAAACATTTCTCCGATTCTGGCATCTGGCATCTTCACTCTGAAGGATGTAGCGGTCTCACTTGCCTCCATCGCGGCAAGCAACTCTTCATCGACGGTTTCCTCACGACGTGCCATGGTTCCAAGCCGGGCGTGTAGGACTCGATTCATGAACCCGACGCATGATTTTGCATCAGCCAAGGAACTGTGATGCTGCGGTTTCAGCGAATTCAAGCAGCACATTCGGGAATATGCCGATGATGATGGTTCCAACCATACACACCAAGATGACGAGTCGAAGAGCAGAGGCTTTTGGCAGCCGGGTGTCGTTCTCGGCAGGGTCGTGGAACATGATGACTCCCACTCGAAGATAGTAGAATAGGCTGAGCGCGCTGTTGACGAAGACTGCTAGAGCAAGCCAGAAAACCCAATTTAATCCAGAAATAGCCATTGTAATCGCAGTATCTGTAAGAATTGCATCGCTGGTCCCAATTTGGACGATACCCAATACCATCAGCATCTTGGACACGAATCCAGAGAGTGGAGGTATACCCGCAAGAGCGAGCATGAACACGAACATGGCAACGCCAATCATCGGCTCTTTACGTGCAAGTCCCTTGAAATCGTCTAGGGAGTATCCTCGACCTTGGATTTCCATCAGTGCTACAACTAAGAACGCCCCGATCTTAAATGAGACAAGAACTGCCAGGTGGAATAGTACGGCTGTCATAATCAATTGAGCTTCAGTGGAAAGAACATCCGCTCCTGCAGTTCTTGTTGCACCAACAGCAGCAATGGCAGCAAGCATGTATCCTGCGTGTGCTACACTAGAATATGCTAACATCCGTTTTGGATTCTTTGAATCAAGTGCTGCAAGATTACCCCAAGTCATTGTGACAACAGCTAGCAATGCTACGGCTAGGAGCCAAGCCGCTCCTGTGGTTGCGTCAACCGGCAAAGCGACGCCAATAAGGAGCCTACTGACTCCAACGAAGCCCAAAGCCATCGATGCGGTTGCCAGTACTCCAGCAATTGGTGCAGATGCCCCGGCGTACGCATCAGGTGCTGCAAAATGAAATGGAGCTGCACTAACCTTGAACCCAAGACCCCCTAAGATCATCAATACACCAATGATGGCGATAGCATCTACAGGACCATCTTTCCAATGTTCACGTAGCGTCATAAAATTGAGATCCCCTGCCCAGATATACAACAGGGAGATGCCATACAATGTTACTGCTGAGGCGACTGCCCCGACGATGAAATATTTCGCCCCACCCTCGGTCCCTTCTTTCGTCTCTTTTCGGAATGCAACGAGAATGTATGTCGATAATGATGCTAATTCTAGTCCGAGAAAGAAGACGAACAGGTCGGAAGCTAGGGCGACTACGGACATGCCAATGGCAGCAAGAATCAGCAGTACATGCAGGTCGACTTGTCTGCGGTTGTCGATCATTGATTGAATACGTTCTCTTTCCGCCCGTGGCGATCCACGTTCCGTGCGTGGAATCTCACTTGGATCAGTAGGTGGAATCGTATTGAGACTGGCAATAGCAGCTATCAAGAGGGCCGAATAGGCGATCATTTCGAGCAGTCTGCTGAATGCATTGATTGTGAACAATGGGTCACCACCTCTGGTGGTAATCTCGTTGATGTGGCTTGCTGGCCCAAAGACCGGGCTGACCTCCCCCATCTGTGAAAGCAGAGCAAAGATGGCTGCGAATAACAGTACCATGACTGAAATAACACCTGGAACAGCTGGGTGTGAAGTGAGTCGGAATCGTTGACCTCCAAAGAAGCATGGGATGCGGCGTGACGTAAATGGTAATCTGAATGTAGCATTTCCAAGATTAGGTACCACAAGGAGAAGGATGAGACCTACAAACAATGTCACCTCGGGTAGTAGAGCCGCAGCAGTATCTTGTCCAATAGAGAATAGAGCGATGTTGAAATTCACCATCAGGCCCCACCCCCGAGTATTGAAGCCAATCTCAACAGCAGTTCAGTGCTGTGGTGTTCCATACCTGCGAAGACTAAGAATGGCATGATACCGAAGACGACGATTGGAGCGGCCATGATGCCCATGGCAATGACCTCATGCAGTGTGAGATCATGTGGTTCTTCAGAACCGAGGCTTTCGGGTAATTCACCTTCCAATCCCCCTTCAAAGATAGTGCGCTGCATTGACCACAGGTAGTAACCGGCGGTGATGATGAGAGTGAGGGCAGGAGGTACGACCCACCATCCGAATGCATCCCAGAATGCCAACATCACTGCAAGCTCTGCCACAAACCCTGCTAAAAGTGGTAGGCCGAGGCTCGCCATCCATCCGAACATCATGAATGCCCCCATGGATGGTGAATGTCTGGCTAGTCCCCTCATTTCACCGATTTCCATTGTATGGTAATGGTGCTTGAAAGACCCACATACCGCGAACAGTAACGGGGAGATCAATCCATGAGCGAAGAGCATGAAGATTGCACCGGCGATTCCGAGAGGCTGGAGGGTTGCGACACCAAGCAGAACTAGACCCATGTGTGAAATCGATGAATACGCAACCATTCGTTTGAGGTTAGTCTGTCCAAGACAAACCATTGCGCCATAGACGAGGCTGATCATTCCTATCGCTAGCAGCAACCACCGATAATCGTAGATTGCTCCTGAGAAAATAGTCAAACCGAATCGGATGAGCCCGTATCCTCCCATTTTCAGCATGACACCAGCCAGAATCATGGATCCCGCTGTGGGGGCTTCCACGTGTGCATCTGGGAGCCATGTGTGCACTGGGATGGCAGGTAGTTTGACGAGGAATCCGATGAGCAAGAGTAAGAAAACGAATCGCTGCATACCAATCCCACCCAAGAATGCATCACCTTGGCTTCCAGCGATATTCGAGGCGACGCGCATGTCGAAACAGCGATTTGTAATCGATGAAATATGACATCCTTGCTCAGTACCCGGTCCCATCAAGAAGGCAGTTGCTAAGAGACCGAGTAACATGATCACCGATGCAAAGAACGTGTAAATCATGAATTTCTGAGCAGCGTATCGGCGGTTCTCTCCGCCCCATTTCAGGATCAGGAAGAACATGGGAATCAGGGTGAATTCGTAGAAGATGTAGAACATCACCATGTCCAATGCCACGAAAACTCCCATGAGTGCAGAGCCCATGATGAGCAGAAGCGGATGGAAATAACGTCCATCTGTTTCATCACGTGAAATCAGAATCGAGACTGGAATAAGGAAGGCAGTCATCCAGACCAATGGCATGGAAAGCCCATCGACTCCAAGAATCCATGATACTCCAATAGAAGGAATCCAAGGACTTTCTTCAAGATAGGAGTACTCGTTGAGGCTCAGATTACTAAACCCGCCGACATTGCCGATCCACATCAACGTGGTGAATGCGAAGACGATGAATGATGTTCCAAGCGAGAAGATCCACATCTGTCGATCAACAAGGGCGTTATATCGTGCTGGAGTGATGCTGGCAAGTGCGATTGCTACCAGTCCGAGTACGAACGGTGCAATGATGATGACCGATAATGTACCCAGTCCCATCAGATCGCCCCCGGGATCAACACTAATCCTAGGGCCATAACCCCAAGGCCCACCATCACAAGATAATCGGTCGCCCGACCGGTTGTCAATGATTTCATGAAGTTAGATGCACGCAGAGTCGTCGTCGACATCTTGCGAATCAATCCATCAATCGCTCTCTTGTCAAAGACCGCGGCGAGCATAGCACCTCCTGTGATGAATTTCATCACAGCCCAGTCATACACTTCATCGAAGTATAGGCGGCGTCTCAGGGCATCAGCAATTTTCGAATTTGCCCATCTTGAATTGTCATAGTGCGAGCGATTTGTGAGCAAGGGGGAGATTAACCTGAATGAATTTGGAAGGTATTCGTCTTGGGGTAGCGGACGTCCGTAGATTCGAAGTGCGTACAGTGGTCCGATGATTGATGAGAGAAAGATCGTCGTCCACGCAACAATTGCACCGTATGCCTTACCGTGTCCAGTCAATCCACCGATGATGGTGTCTGTAAAACCATAATGGTGACCACCATGTCCATGATCACTGACCATTCCCTCAACCATGGTCGAATTCATACCCATTCCAAATAGAACGATGCCGAGCAGGGTGACAACAGTCAGCACTTGCAAGGGAAGACGAACAAAAGGAGTGGTCTCTTTCACATGTTCTGCAACCTTGCTACGTGGATGCCCAAGGAAGGTCCATGCCCACATTCGCGTCATGTAGAATCCAGTCATTGCTGCAGTCAGGACGACGAGTACTGCAGGGACGAGCATGACCAATCCTCCTGATTCAAGGAGTGATTCCCACGCTGCACCAATGATTCCTTCTTTTGACCAGAACCCTCCAATGAGGGGCAGGCCAATGATGCTGGCAGAACCGATTGCCATTGCGATGGTGGTGACGGGCATTTTTGAACCAAGCCCACCCATATTTTCCATCGACTGGGCGTCGAAGTCACCGTGGTCGTCATCATCATCAATATGGTGGTGAGCATGATGCATCTCATGAATGACTGAACCGGATGCCATGAACAACATTGCTTTGGCCATAGCATGATTGAACAGATGGAAGATGGCAGCGCCAAAGGCTAGCAATGCGAGCTCTTCATGCCCAGTGTTGGCAGCCCATAGACCCACACCAAGGCCTACGAAGATGTAGGCGAGTTGTGACATTGTCGAGTAGGCTAGAACTCGTTTCAGGTCCATTTGCACGAATGCGATGGCGGCAGCCATTAGTGCGGTGATTCCACCTATCCAAGCTACAACGATTCCGACGATTTCGAGTCCAGGAAGACCATGTGCTCCTATGTCGACGATGGGAAACATCCTTGCAACGAGGTAGAGTCCTGCATTGACCATCGTAGCTGCATGGATGAGTGCTGAGACAGGAGTGGGGCCTTCCATTGCGTCTGGGAGCCAGACGTGTAAGGGGAACTGGGCTGATTTCCCTACTGCCCCAACGAACAGTAACAGCAGGGCGGCTCGGATCACTCCGACAGAGAGGCTGGCACCGTTGTTCTCTAACACCTCTGCCATCCGATCATAAGAGAGTGTACCAAACTGATCGAAGAGCATGAGTAATCCAATGAGGAGGAACACATCACCCACTCGTGTTGTGAGGAACGCTTTCTTGGCAGCCGAAGCAGCCGAAGGGCGTTCATAATAGAATCCAATCAGCAGATAGGAGCATAATCCCATGATCTCCCAGAAGATGAACAGCCATAGGAAGGAATCTGCAAGTACCATCCCCATCATCGCGCTAGAGAACAATGCGAATTCAGCGTAGAAGCGGTGTAACCTTCCAGTATTACTGGCATCCGTGTTCATGTATCCAAGACTGAACCATCCAATCAAGAAGCAAAGGAATGAAGCGACGAAAAGAATCGTCATCGAGAGGTGATCGATCATAAAGCCGAATGAGATGGCTGGTCGGTCCTCAATCGTGAATGAACCATCGCTATGCTCTACCATTCGCGTATGTTCAAGCCATGTGTATGTGATGTGCCCTTCATCTGGAAGATATTCCCGCTGTGGCTCGAAACTCCACACCTCACTCATGAGCAAAACTGTGAATATCAGGGAGATGCCCAAAGCAACGACGGCAATCCAACCCCCTTCCTTCAAACCATTACGCCACCAGTTTTTGTCATTGAACAATTGTCCAAGGATCAATATCACGGGGAAGGCTAACATCGGAAGCAAGGGGATGAAGAGCACGAATCCGTGTATTGGCATCATTCCCCATCACCTCAGTGTTTCAATCCTTGAACCTCATCCAAAGCAATCGACCCATGTTGGTCGTAGAGTGCGAGGAAGATGGCTAATCCGACCGCAACTTCAGCGGCTGCTATAGCGATGGCAAAGACGGCAAACATCCATCCTGTGGCATCTTGGTGTAGGTATGCCCCTGCGACAAAGTTCAGATTGACTGCATTGAGCATGATTTCAACGCTCATCAGGATGATGATGGCATTTCGACGGGTGATGGCACCCCAGAGACCTACTCCAAAAAGGATGGCAGCCAACCCTGCGATCCAAGATGGTGGAATCATGTCTCGCCCTCCGTCCATCCCATCTCAGATTCCAGATTCGTTTTTCTTTCATCTCGTATGAGATATGACGCACCAATCATTGCCATTGCAAGTATGCATCCAAGGATGAGAAGTGGAACAGACCAATCGATGAGAATCTCTTTTGCCATGTCACTCGTCTCTGGTGCCGCAGAATATTCCTCATCTGCAAAACTCATTGAGTCAGTGATCAGAACAACCAAGATGGTCGCTGAGACCAAAACAAGAATGCGAATGAATGTCTGTGCAAGACCCATCAGACTTCCTCCATGATCTGACGCCTCGTGAGCATCACTCCGAAGAGGACTACGAGGAGAACTGAACCAAGGTACACAAGCACCTGGACGATAGCAAGGAATTCAGCCTCTTGTAGTACGAAGATTCCCGCAACAGCAAGGAAAGAGAAGATCAGATAGAGCATAGAATGAGCCACCCGCTTTGCCATGATGAGACCGACCGCACCTGCAATCGCAATAGCTGCGAACAGGAGGAATACTGCGGTCTCAAAAGGTCCGGGTGTCACCATCATTATGCCTCCGCTTTCGCCGCTGCTCGCTCCCGCTTTGTTCGTTCTCGACTTGCCCGCTTGGCCAATTCAGCGTCTACGGCTTCTTGGTGTTCATGAGGTAGGACTCTTGTGCGGTCTGCGTCGAACCAGAGATCTTCTCGCGTGAATCCAGACATGCCATCATATTCGTTCGTCATGAAAAAGGATGTGAAGTTACAGGATTCCATGCACAATCCGCAGAACATGCAACGTCCCATATCAATTCGGCCCGATACAATTTCTTGTTCAGCTCGATGAAGCCCCTCGATAGGGACAGCTTCCTCTGATTCTGAATGAACCCATGAGATACGAGCATTATCTTCACTGAGATCGATGATTCTACCGAATTCCCACTCCTGTTCGGGAGCATTGTGGTGAAGACCAGATATTCGTTCTGCCTGAGCCTCAGCTACACCAGGTTGTGGTCTTGCGACGAATCCTCCTACCTCGAAATCCCCTCCAAATCCTTCCCATTCTCCCTCAGCGTTATCGAGAACATCAACCCGGTATTCGGTGGTCATGTGAAGGCAATCATTCGGACAGATACGAACACAGGCCTTGCAAGCGGTACAGGTTTCCCAGATGATACCTATTCGTCCGTTATATTGACCGGGAACAAAGAGCCATGGTTCAATCTCCTCAAGTCGTTCATAGGGATAGAGAATCGTTGCAGGTTTGTTGATGCTAGGGGCAAGGTCCGTTGAACTCCTATCGGGGGTGTAGTGATGGTCCGTTGATGGATGATCTTCGTGTGCCAGCCGTTCCTTCGTAGCGTCATCCGTTGGTTGATAGATCTCTCCAACCTTTCCTGTCTGGAAATATTTCCCAAAGAAGGGGACAGTTCGCAACGCCATTTTCAGCGTCATCCACAATGGACGGGCAAAGAGGTTGCGTACATTCGGTCTGGCTCTATTGTGGGTTGGCATGTTTTCTTCTCCTATGCTGTGTCTGTTTCACCCAGATGTTTTGCCTTAGCCGCCAAGGCATCATGAGATAGGTCTGTGACGAGAATCGGCTCAGGTCTCGCTGCATTCTCTCCCTCCTCACTCGTATATGCAATGAGAATCATGAATGGGATTGAGCCGAGAAGAAGAGTCGGGATGATGTTCCATGTGAACCACCCATCCACTGATGGGTCGTGTAGGAATAGTCGCATGATTCCAGCAATAAGGACATTCAGCACTGACAATGGTAGCAACCATCTCCAACCAAATTCAAGGATCTGGTCTGTTCGTACACGTGGTAGAGCGGCTCTGATCCAAACGAAGAGTGTGAATACGAACCACGCCTTGATCAGAACCCAGGCAACCCCTGGAATCAATCCATAGATGAAGGCTAACTGATCACCTATGCCTGGAGTCGCTGCCACAAGTCCAGCAAACGGTGCTTGCCATCCTCCGAGGAAGAACAACGCAGTGAGAATACAAGCCGCATATGTCCTGAGGTATTCCACCGCGAACAGCAGGCCCCATCTCAACCCTCCATATTCTGTCCACCAACCTTCAACAAGTTCTGCCTCGGCTTCTGGCATATCGAACGGAGTGCGTTCAACTTCAGCTACCATTGCTGTGATGAAGAGAAGGAATCCAATTGGCATGATGAAAACGTTCCAAGTGTGTGCGTCAATTTGATCCTGTACGATTTCACGGAAATTGAAAGAACCGGATACAATGCAGACTGAGAGGACGACCAGCAAGAGTGGAATCTCATATGCGGTCAATTGCGCAGCACTCCTGATACCTCCAATTAATGCATACTTGTTGTTCGATGCCCATGCTGCGAAGAAGATGCCTAGAGGCGCGACTCCAAACACAGCCATTGCGAATAAGACGCCGAACTGGAGATCTGGGCCGTATATGCCCGGCCCGAGTGGAATCAATCCTAGAATGACTACAGTTGAGCTGATGATGATGATTGGAGCAGCTTCAAACATCATCCGATCTGCATTCCTAGGTACCATCCATTCCTTCTGTAGGAGCTTGACACCATCAGCGACATTCTGGAACATTCCCGGTAACAATGGCCAACCAAGATATGATCGATCGTTGACTCGATCAACAGTTGGTTTCTTTGATGCATTACCAACGATACGCTGCAGCAGTCGAATAACACGCCCAATAATGCCCCCAATGCCGTATGGAATCTTGCGCCACCACTCTCCTGCGTCAAGACCAGATTCGCCAGCCCACAGGCTGCGCATGCTTGTCATTGCGCCGCGACGATCCATGAGTCGGGCAATCAATTTGCGCTCGATCCAGATGATCATGAGAAGTGTACCCATGATCAGACCAAAGACAACGCCTCCCATTGTAGCCTCAATGAGAATCGTATTGACTGCTTCTTTGTATTCCCAGAATCTTGTCTGCCCAATCGTGGCTTGAGTGACTTCATTCGTACTCCATTCTACAAATCCACGTACATCAAGCCAGTCCATCTCGATGTTTCTGTGGTCCCTTCCCATGTTCTCACCTCACCTATCGGTCTCTCCGATGCAGGGGTCGAACGACCCGAAGATGGCAGGGATATCAGCGATCTTGTGACCTATGAGTACCTTTGTCACATATGGTATAGTGATGAACATCGGTGAGCGGATGGAGATTCGATAGGGATACTTCCCTCGTTGTTCACCCCCGCCGATGATATGGAATGCTGCTTCACCTCTACTGTCTTCAAACCGATGAATGCTGGATGCGCCTTCTGGGGCTCGTACCGGTGCTTTGGCAAGAATGGCTGGGTCGTCAGGTGCGTGGTGAGTTTCAGCACCTCCTGGAATCTTATCGAGAGCTTCCAATACCATGTTTGCAGATTGTCTCATCTCTTCCATGCGAACTCTGTATCGGTCATAGGAATCGCCACCTTTGATTGATGGTGATTCAACGGCAGGTTCCCAATCTAGTTCTTCGTAAACGCTGTAGGGACTCGCTTGGCGAATATCATAATTGACCCCTCCAGCACGAAGATTCGGTCCCGTGACTCCGTGGGCAATCATTTCCTCGGCCTTAGTGCAGCCTATATCCTGGGTGCGAACGAGAAAGATCGTTGATTCATCCAACATTCTTTCGTATTCACGTAAGCGTTCAAAAAAGATGTTAATCTTGGCCCGAGCCCTCTGAGCGAAACCTATCGGAAGGTCTCTCTTCACACCACCGATGCGTGGGAAATTGTAGTGAAGGCGAGAACCTCCTAACTCTTGTAGGAGGTCGACGAACATTTCTCGGTCTCTCCAACAATACAAGAAGACAGTGAGATTACCCACATCCGGCGTGTAGGCGCCGAGCCACATTAGGTGGCTAGCGATGCGTTGTATCTCCACAGCAATCAATCGAATGTATTCAGCCCGTTCGGGAACTTCGACCTCGAGCAGGTCCTCTGCGGCGTATACGTAGGCCTGGGCCCAAGTGTTCGCGGAGACATAGCATAATCTGTCACAGTATGGCGTAATCTGTGTGAAATCTCTTGATTCGCAGATTTTCTCGACTCCACGATGAATGAATCCTAATTCGGGCTCGCTGTCCGTGACGATTTCGCCATCTACTTTGACGCGTAGGGTCCACAGGCCATGGGTCATGGGGTGTTGGGGCCCCATTGTAATCCACATTTCTGCCATGTTTGCCCTCCTCACTTGACTAGGTCTTTGTCGACAGGTTTCCTACCGAATCCCTGTGGGTCGTCATACATCTCGTTGAAATCATGATATCTGATCTTGTGCTGTTTCTGAAGTGGATGATATCCTACAGGTGTGTCGGCAGGTAACAGAACTCGATGCAGGTTCTTATGGCCCGAGAATTCGATTCCTACTAAGTCCCACGTCTCTTTCTCATTCCAACTGGCTGATGGCCAGATGTCCTGTACGCTGTCTACAATGGGAGAATCACTTGGTAACAGTACGTGGAGTTCTATTTCGAGTGGGGTTTGGTCAGGAGGTAATGCGTTGTAGTCGACACGAAGGCCGACTGTCTGTTTCCCTTCGACCACGGGTGGATTGCGAACCGTTGTGCGGACGAGATGATAGACGACCTCCCATTCTTGTTCAGGTGCCTGCGCAGGCCAGTGAACGCCAGTGATGAGAGAGCAGAGGTCAACATTCTGTTCATGCTTGAGCCACTTGGCTAGAGATTTGAGGTGCTGGGCGGGGACAGCCATCGTCAGGTATGTGTGATTGTGTTTGCCTCCAGCATGCTTCTTTGTTGCTACCTCGATTCCTGAACCTCCGAATCGCTTCTCAGTGGCACTGAGCAATGCTGTGGCGCTGGCTTCATTGGACGCTTGGTTCAGAGAGACTGCCATTCAGTCCTCTCCTACCAGTATTGGTCCTTCTCCGGATGCCTCTGGCTTACCGGTTCCTATCATCATGATTTTTTGCCTAAGTTTGGCGAATCCATCGATCAACGCCTCAGGTCTCGGTGGACATCCAGGGATGTAAACATCGACTGGGATGACTGTATCGACACCTTCAAGGATATTGTAAGATTGGAAATATGGCCCCCCTGAAATGGCACATTCCCCCATTGCAATGCACCATTTTGGCTCCGGCATCTGTTCCCACAGACGGACGATGGGATCAGCGAATTTCTTTGAAATTGGACCATTGACAAGCATGACGTCGCACTGTCTCGGAGTGGATCGAAAGAACACTCCAAAACGTTCTGCATCGAATCGAGGTCCAGCAGATGCTCCCATTTCGATAGCGCAGCACTTTATTCCCAGGTGTAAGGGGTATAGTGACTTTCTCTGCCCCCAACTGAACAGACGTCCCGCAAGGACTCCGATGAATTGCTTCAATTTCGTTGCCTTGAGTGCCTCATCAGTGACGCCTGCGACGACGTCAATGAGTCCGCGGCTATTGAATGTAGTGAAATTACTCTCTTCCTCTGGCATCTCCAACCCTCAGATGTAGATTTTCCCTCGCTTACGGAATACGTGCCAGACGCCGAGCGACGTGATGGCGAAGAATATCAAAAGTGACACTGCTCCTGAGACAGCCAATTGAATCGTTTGATCATCAGCTCCCTTGACAGTCAGCATTCCACCGAGAGCGATGAACATGAAGGCGACGTCGAATACGGCATACCAGTAGTATTGGAAGTGGAACTGAATCTGCGCCTCGCCGATAGGATCTGAACCGCATTCATACGTTGTGAGGCGGCGAGGGTAGTTGCTGTGATCGACTTCGTATCCCTCTTGGAAGTATGTTCGTGTGATATTGGGATTATCTCGATCCGGCATCGGTCTGAATAGCCGATTCATGATGAAAGAGACGATTGGGAAACTTATACCGATGATGATGAGCATTCCAACGCCGATGTAGTCATGAGCCACTCCCGACACATGTACCACTCCCTTTGAAGGGTCTGTTCAGCCCCACTGGTAGCGCATCCATAAGGGTGACTATGAGTCATCGTTCTCAAGAAGCATCCTTCGGCGCAATGAGGCAGCCATGACGAGCCCCAGAATAAGGGTAGGTAGTGTGAGTGGGAACGGCAGTGATTCTTCTACAGGTTCCGCTGAAACGGTGAAGGCAAGGTGTTGTGCGCCGACTTTATCCAACCCCTCGAATTGCAACGTCATGGTGATCTCAAGATTCTCAGAGACAACCAGATTTTGAGGGGGGCTGACTCGAGCCGTGAAATTGATTGTACTTCCCGCTTCGATAGTGAATGATTCATCCATCGTGATGAGTTCATTTTCATCGTTATACACCACAGTTGACCACCCACGAATTGGCTCTGAAGCGAACATCACCATCTGTTCATCCATGTTTCCTCGATTCGTGATTGAGAAACTCACGTCAACCCGACCTCTGTCTCCTACATCCAGATTCTGCCCATCCTCAAATTCAAAGATGACATCCTTGATGATCTCAACTTTTGCCGTGAGCGTAACTTGAGCTACCAACCCCGTATTCTTCTGAGACCATGCGCGTATGGTCACCACAGAACTTGTTCCAGAAAGTGCTTCTTCGGAAGCAGTGATGACAAGTGAGAGGTCGAGCGTCTCTCCCTCTTCTAATTCAACGGATGCCCCCTCACTTTCGATTGCTGTGCCGTTTGCGAACCTTACGACCGCATTCAGACCTTCCACTCCACCGGACACCGTTACTCTGGCCATATCATCGGCATCACCTGTGTTCGTGAGCATGATTGGCCATGTCATTTGTTGACCGGGAGCGAATGTAGCACTCTGTCGGTCTGTTGCATTTTCTTGGGGGTAGATGAGAGCCATTGAATACTCATTGTTGTCAACTTCGAGGCGGATGGTGATACTACTCTTGATCGTGCGCTCAATGCTGGTAGCAGTGACACGATATGTAGCGGCGTCACCTCGCCCTCCACCTTCCAGACTCACAATCGCATAGAATTGGATTTGTGAGAATGGGTCCATGGTCACAGCATTGTTCTCGATCTCTTTGTCATTCTCATCGACATATCGAATCGGCCAATCCTCTTCAGTCGTCTTGTCCACGTATTCATCGGACAGTGTAATTGTGTCGACATCGTTTCCCGTATTGCGAAGAAGCAATGGGAAGCGCACCTCTGAATCTCTGCGCCCGACTTGCTGGTCGGCCCCATCGTAGGCTATGTCCAGTGCAACGGAGCGCACCTTCGCAACTTGGAACACAACTTCTTCTCTATCTCGTTCAACTCCTTCAGATTTGATGATGATCACCCACCCTACATCGATTCCTGCAATGGAATCACCTGGCACGGTGAATTCAGCAGTGAGTTGTTTCTGCTGATTGGGTTCAACCTCTACACTCGTTTCTGAGAGGATGGGTGTTGCCCAAGCTTCAGTATCGGAGTCAGGCTTGGGCTCGATTGTCAAGTAATATGTGTCTTGACCATTACCGGTATTGGCCACCGAGATAGTCACAGTCTGTGTTGAATTGGGCTGTGCCCCGTCAATGAGCGTGTCACTCAATCCAATATCGCCGCCATATGAGCGACCTATCGTGATCGTAGCGACTGCATCGCATACCTTCATTGAATCCTCAGTTCCCATGAGACTCACAGTCACTGTACTACCGGCTTGACCAGTTGAATCCTCAGGCAGGACGATATCAAGATCAAAGTTCACTTGGCCGTTCAGATCTAATTGTTTTGTTGGATCATCTTGTAGCGAAGCGTGAGTGCTTGGATTAGCTCTGAAACCAATCGTCCAAGGTTCATTCCCTGTATTTGTAAGTGTCAATCGAGCACTTTGCTGTTCTCCTGGGCTTAGCTCGACTGAACTTGGCGTCACAGATGCAGTACATTCGTGAATAGGGGGTATGACCAAAGACACATCTGCAGAATCCTTTGCCTCTTGAGAGGGGTCTCCAACCACAGTGGCTGTGCCGCGGTAGCAGTGGCGACCTGAATCCGAACCCATAGGGATGTCAACGGTCATCGTCACGGTTTCTTCTTCTCCTCGCTCGACTGCAATCACGGTCTCGCTCAATGTCGTCTCTAGGCCTGATTGATCGCAGATGTCTCCATCATCTGTCTCTGAATTTTCTTCTGCGACTTCTAAACTCACATTTTGATTGACTTGACCAGTGTTCTCAACAGTGAATTCGAACACTTCTTGCTCACTCCCATCATTGTTGATTTCATCCCTCTTTGCGGTAATTGTTACACCGAAGATGTTGGAGTTATTTGGTTCACCATCACCGACAACCGTCGTGGTTTCGACCTCGACAGGTTGGGCGCCCACAGAACTGGCAGTAACTGTTGCCAAACATTCAGCACCGACTTCAGCAGAGCTCGTGATATTGACATAGAGCGTTGTTTCCGCCGACTCTCCCGATTCGATTGGTTGCGGTATCTGTTCAACATTCGCTGAGCAGGTGTTTGGAGGCTGATCGACGCGCGTGGACAGTGTCACTGACGCTGGCTGATCACCAAGGTTCGTGACAGTGATAACATATTCAGCAACCTCACCACGATCTACTGTTTGCGATGCAGGAGTTGCTTCAATAGCGATTTCAGCAGCTCCTTGCCGCCCTGTCGCTGGCGCAGCGCTGATCACAGGTGACGTAGATATGATGAGCATCAGCAGCGTGATGGCTACACTGCGCCCTTTCATGGCTCGATAGAGTTCATAGTTATCCATTAAACTCACTCTACCTCGTTCATGGTGGTCAAGTCATTATTCTGGTCACTCTCTTCCTTGAATCTTGTAATGACTGCCATGATCAGTAATCCTATGATGGCAATTGACAATGGTGGCGCAGGTGTCGAGGAGTCCACTGCTTCAACAACCTGAACGACTTCCTCTTCATCATCTTCATTGTCAACAGAGAGTGGGGTTGGTATATTGAACGTGAATTGTCCTCCAAGGACTTCTTCCCCTGCATCTGCCGAGAAGAGAACACCAACAATGGGGGACGCTGGCCTGCTGTTAGGCGTCAATTTGATTGTCAGGATCCTATGCTCATCGACGTCCAAGCTGACATCAAACACCGCTGGCGTCAGATTCCACCCGAATGGCGCGGTTGGAGTAACTAATCCTTGAATAGGGCCTTGACCCACATTCACCATCTCGATATCGATATTGACCTCTCGATTGAGCAACAATGTATTCGGAATCTTAACACCCCAGCTCACTTCAAGCACGCGACCGGTCATCAATGAGATATCATATGTAATGTTCAGATTTGGGCTCTCTGCCCGAATTGTGATGGATACTTCCTCACCTGCTTGTGCCCGTCGCATGACGTAAATGGGGCAGGATACCTTGGTCTCTGAGCCGGGGTCAATAGTTCCTATCTGTTCACATTCAACAGTCACATCGTCATTATTTGATGTTGGAACGATGGTGGGTTGCCACGATGTGGGTCCATCATATCTGAGGATGAGATCGAGTAGTGTGACGTTCCCGTGTGGGAGGTCGAGTAGGTCCTCTTCTTCCAGAGTGGTACGTCCATCGTCAATGCTCAGGGCATCGAATGTGAAGGATGCATGTCCCATTGGCAGTAACTGAGTAGTGATATCTGCCAATGTGGTTGATTGATGTGAGATGGTGATGCGCATGTCCCCTTCTTGAGGCAGTTCGCCAGCCTTCAATTTCAGTTCAACTGTGACGTTCTCGTTTCTTTGCAAGGTGATAGAGTTGTCAAATTCTAAACGCCAACCTTCTGGAAGTTGCTCACTTATTGACGCCACTGTTTCGGTATTCCCACGATTATGGAGGTAGAGTTCCAGAATGGTCTCATCGCTGGGTTTCATTTCGGGCATTGTGGTCAGAAGCCCAGCATCGATGACATGTGCTTCCTCAATTTCAATCAAGATATCTTCAGCCCAAGTGATAGAAGGATTCTGTTGCGATGTGACGATAATCGGTAGAGTCGCTCTTGACCCTGCGATAGGGGGTAGTAGAGGAGGTGTCAATCGTACTGTGGCTGCCAGAACCTCATCAATTTCAAGAACTCCAGTCGATGCAACGGTCGCCCCATCGGTGGCTCCAATGTCAGTAAACCCTACAATCCATCCACTTGGTGACTGAAGTTCAATCTCGTAACCTTGAGGTGCATTGCCTCGATTGGTCAACTCAATGGAAAATGACGTGTTTTCGATAGGACTGGCGTATAGCCCCCCAACCGGTGTGTCCAGATCAATATCAGGTATGATGTCAACAATAAGGCTGAGGTGGAGCCGCATCTCTACGTTCTCATCGAGGTCGGTGACCATTGCCGTAACCACGTATGTACCCGGGTCTGGAGATGCTGGATGCAGGAGCGTCAAAGTAGCGTACTCGGTTTGACTTGGATCCAATGTGAAAAGTGTGGGGTTGAGATTCACAGACCAAGCGACCGGTTCGCCTGATGGATAATGGATGATCATCCCTTCAGTCTCTAATTCAGCTTCGGTTTCTCTTAACCCTGAATTGAATAATTCCAAATTCCATGATGTGATGGTGCTTTCAGAGGTCCGTAATCGTTTGACGGCTTCATCTGTTGAGACTCGTACTCCTTTGTCAGCAACGGGTATGATAATGGCGATGTCGTTGTTTGATTCATCTCCTTCCTCAATCAGCCCATCTGGGTCAATCACTACACTGATTGTGATGTTTCCTGCCACCTCCGGTGTCCAATCCCAAGCCAGATTTCCCGAACCTCCTGCAGCTAGATTCAAACCACTGGTGGTCCCTATCGATGTTTGATCTGCGAAGACCTGAACCGCGACATCTTCGAC
>CAZMJD010000015.1:0-16627 GCA_964566385.1 uncultured Candidatus Poseidoniales archaeon
AAGTCACTTGCCACCCTTGGGTGTACGACTCTTCTCGTTGCTGAAATAACCAGTAAGACGGGTGGCGCCAATTATTCGTCCTTCTGTGTCGAAGAGGCCATTAGCGATGGCATCGTCATTCTTGGAGACGTTGAACGAATGGGCCACTTGATGAGATATATCCAGATCGTCAAAATGCGCGGAACGAATCACAGCCGTGCTCGGTATAACATTGAATTGACACCGGCTGGTATTATGATGACGCCGATGCTCAAATGGGGTGCTCAGTGATGGATATTGACCCTCGCATCGGTGACGTTCTCAAGTCTCTCTCGATCAATTCCTCAGTGCAAGTCCGCCATGGTGCGAACAATGCATTCGACATCATCGGAAGTGTTGTCAGACCCCTCCTCCTTGAATTCGGCCTCCCGGGTATCTACATCTCCGCTTCCCGCGCTGCGATCGAAGTCATCGATGCGCTGATGGAAGAGGGTATCGATCCCAGTCCGATGCACTTCATCGATCTGGTCTCGACATCGACGATTGGAGGTACTGATGTGTCCCACACCAACATTTCCTTCATTGACTCCCCTGTGATGCTTGAAGCGATCATGTTGAGGACAATGTACTTCCAGCGTGCACGTCCGAATGAACAGATGTTCGTTATCTTGGATTCGGTGCATGCTCTTTCGATCTACAATGAACCTAGATTGCTGGCTGAATACATACACACCTTCGTCAATACGTTTCGGCGTCGCAACACTCTTTCGATTCTCTTCACGATTCCAGATCAAGTGGCTCCTGAAGTGTTGGCAAACATGGATTTGTACTGTACCGAACTGATTGATCGCGGGGATCTCATCATTGGGTGATATGGTATGGCACAACGATTTAACCCCAGAGACGTCAATTTCTATGGGAATCTTGGCAGTATTGGGATTCCCAAGTTCGATTCAGTGATTGGAGGTGGCATCCCGCGTGGATTCACGATTATTGCGCGTGGGGATCCGGGTTCGGGTATGGAACTGTTCGCCAAACAGTTCGTATCTCCTGTTGAGGATCCGAAGAAAACGTTCTATTTGTCAACAACAGAGAAGGACGATGAGGTTCGGAACCTGATGCAGATGTATAGATGGCCCAGCGATCTACAGATTCGGGCAATGGGCCATGAGTACAACACACGCACCCTTCAGCGCGATCTGGCAGCATCTCGGCTGCGCTTGAACGGTTTTTCGATGGCAGACATCCAACGTTTAGCCAAGACACGTTTTGTCGAGAATGTGGCAGATGATTACCTCACTGACCTAGCGATGACAGTGACGGGTCTTGGCCACTATTACCGAGTCGCTGTCGATTCAATGGATTTCTTCTTCCAGCGTAACGAACCCGCCCGTGTTCTGAGTGTCATGCGCTTGATGCAGACACACACACAGGATAACAGAGGTCTTCTGTTCATCACCCATTCAAGAAATGTGGTGTCATCGGGTCTTGAAGGTGAAATAGCCTCACTTGCCGACATATTGCTCGACTTTGAGGTTCATCGAATGGGGACCGAATTCGAAACGAGATTGACCATCAGGAAGTTCCGCAATCACCCTGAGAATATGGCGATGATTGCTTTCCGCGTTACTCCCGAAGACGGCATCACACCCGAAACCGTCGAGCGCATTGCTTGAGTACCGATGTATGCTTTTTCAGTCCAGTATGGCCGAAGGCCCTATTGGGAACAGCGACCCCCTATGGTTGAAGATGCCGAGAGTCTGTAGTCCGGGGGGTGACCTCCGTGGGGATCGCGAGGCGGTCAGTCCTGTGATAGCAACCGTTCTTCTATTGGCGATTACGGTATCCCTATCTAGCGTGATTTTCCTGCTGGTATCCGAGAATTTTCAATCGGTTGAGAAGCGCCCTGTCAATGGACGTGTCACTCTACAGGTTGTTGAGGATCGTTACCATGTCATTCGTATTGTCTCACTCGATGAGCCTCTTTCACCTTACACTGTGCAATGGCGCCTGACTAGATTGGATACCACGGGTGATAACCTCACGAGTTTCAGCGGAACAGTCGAGCAATCAGATGTCTACAACCAGGTAGGAACGCCGATCACATACCAAGACGTGGATGCAGCGTTCTCAGTCAATGTTGGTGATTATTTCGTGATCGATGCCGAGCAGACTGGTATAGATGAGGGTGACTGGGAGTTCCTCGTTTTTGAGACTCTGTCGGAAAGTACCGTGGCGAGAATCTCTATCCAGAATCCCACCTAGTGATATCTATATTCAGCCTGCTTCCAGACACGATTGTGTGGGATGGTAGGTGTGGAAATCCCCGTCCTTGTCTTCAGATCACCTTCGCCTTGTACTCTCACGGTATCTTCTGCATTTCTTCGGGAGTAAGGTGTTGAAATGAGCGAAGTCAAAGACAGCTTCGATCGCCCATTACGCGACCTGCGAATCTCAGTGACGGATCGCTGTAACATGCGCTGCCGATACTGCATGCCACGCGAAGTGTTCGGTAGTGATTTTGCCTTCCTGAATAAGACTGACGTCCTCACTTACGAAGAGATTGACCGATTGGCAGGTATTTTCATTTCGCTTGGTGTTGAGAAAATTCGATTGTCGGGTGGCGAACCCTTGTTGCGCCGCGACCTGCATGAACTGATTTCCATGTTAGCATTACGTGAAGTGGAAATCGCAATGACGACGAATGGTGTTCTCTTGCCAAGATATGCACCTGCATTATCGGCCGCTGGATTGGATCGTGTCACAGTCAGTCTTGATGCATTAGATGAAGCGACCTTTGCTGCAATCACCGACTCTGGACACACAGTCGCAGCAGTATTGGCAGGGATCGACGCTGCAGAATCTGTTGGATTAGGTCCCATTAAGATCAATACGGTTGTCAAGAAAAATACCAATGAGGAGGAGATGCTGGACCTTGTCGAGCGCTTTTCTTCTCGTGACATCGCTGTTCGCTTCATTGAATATATGGATGTGGGGACTACCAATAACTGGACCATGGATGACGTGGTCACAGCAGATCAGATTCGCAACATCATCGGTGACATGGAACTCATTGCACCGACGAAGAAGGGCGAAGTCGCAAAACGGTATCAACTACCACAGGGTGGTGAAGTTGGGCTTATTACCAGCGTCACAGAACCATTCTGTGGTGAATGTGGCCGGGCTCGCCTCTCCGTTGATGGCCATCTATACACCTGCCTGTTCGCCAGCGAAGGATTCGATCTCCTGACTCCGATGCGCCAAGGAGCAAGTGATGAACAACTTCGCTCTCTGATTGAAGAATGTTGGATGAAGAGAGAAGATCGCTACTCTGAGATTCGTTCCAAATACTCCTCTCAACAAACGCGTGTCGAGATGTCATTCATTGGTGGTTAGGTGTATCAACGAGTGACAATATCAAGTCCAGTCATCATATCCATGCATCGTTTGGTGCGGTGAGGCCCCCTTTGTTCTCTCCTGTATTGATGACTCCGCGTGGTTCGACGAGCATGAGTCTGCATTCTTCTGCAGCATAGGGCTTGTGTTTCACTCCCTTGGGAACCACATACATCTCTCCCTCATCCAATTCAACTGTGTGCTTTTCGAATTCGATGCACATCTTTCCCTCGATGACGATGAACACTTCATCGGTATCGGGATGGTCGTGCCAGACGAATTCGCCTTCGATTTTGACCAATTTGAATTGATAATCATTCATTTCGGCAATCACCTTTGGTGACCATCGTTCCGAAAAACGTGAAAATTTCTCTTTCAGATTTATCTTCTCCAATTCATCACCTCTTCATTCAATTAGGGAGATCAACTAATTCACCCATGTCGCCCGAAATGTCGGTCAAGTGCATGTAGGCTGAGCTCCATTGATGTGGGCCGACCATGGACACATGCCCAGGGATTCTCAATGGTCCTCAAGTCATTCAAGAGACGTTGCACTTGCTGGTGTTCAAGTTGATCGTTGGCTTTGATGGCGCCCCGGCAAGCGGTGAGATAGGCGACTCTATCCCGTTCTTTCTCAAAGGTCTCTGAATGACCTGAATCCTGTTCCAGATCTCTGATCAGGTCGTGGAGCAGGACCACTGGGTCTTGACCTTTGATCTGTTCGGGCACACTGAGTAGGAACCATTGTCCTCCCTCATCACGTTCAACCTCGTAGCCGAATCCTGCCAAAGCCTCCTTTGTATTCTCAAGTACCGTGAGTTCGGTGGCTGAGAGTTGAAGAGGTATGCCTTGAATGAGCTTCTGGGCAGTCCAATCTGCCGTTTCTCTACGAAGTCGCTCGAATCTGATCCGTTCATGTGCTGCATGCTGATCGATGATGTACAGGACTCCTTTTGCTTCAGCTAGGATGTAGGTGTTCTGAAACTGTCCTATCGCCTTCAACTCAGGAAAACCCTCAGTTCTGATCACATCCAATTCTTCTGCAGGAATGTCCCGTTCAGCTCGGGAGAGAGGTGCTGAGACTTCTGCAGGTTCCATTCCTGGTAGTGTGCTCTGCTTCTTCCAGTCGACTGAAATCTCGGGAACATGGGGCTCTTGCTTCTCAGGGGTTCTGTCTATGTGTGTTTGTTCCTCTCTTTTTCTCTCTTCGATGATGGCACTGACAGATTGTGTTGCGAGGTCCGGTAGCGTAAGGGCGCCGCGGGCAGCAGTCACCCAACTTGGTTCATCATCACTGACATGGGCGTCGAGTGTCGTTTGTCTCTTTGTCCCCCCTCCGATGATTGAAGGTAGGCTGACGGGAACCTCGGTCAATGTATGCGAGATTGATCTCTCTAATCGATTAAGGACACGCCATGCATGTTTCAGACGCACCTCTCGCTTCGTTGGATGCACATTGACATCAACTTCATGCTCGGGCACGGTGAGGTGTAGGACGCAGACTGGATGCCTCCCCACCATCATGCGTGTGGTGTAGCCGCGCCGGATACAGTTGTGAAAGGGCTGGGCGCCGACCGGACGATGATTGATGAAGATCCTGACCTCATCAGAACGGGATCGGTCGACTTCCGGAGCAGAGATCCAACCAGTCCACCTTTCCTTACCAGGTACGTCCTCATCATCTTCTGGCGAGGAAAGAGGGATCAAGCGCTCACTCACATCCCCTAATAGGTCGTACAACCTGTCTTCCATTCGACCTACGCGTGGTGCATCAAGAAGGACACGTTCATCTGCTATCAGGCTGATTCCCATCTCTGGATGTACCATCGCTTGATCGGTTACGATATCGACGATCCGCGCGGTCTCCGTTGTCGACCTAGCCTGAAAAGCGAGTCGTGCGGGTACGTTCTCAAAGAGGCTCTTGACAACAATTCGTGTACCTTCAGCCATACCTGTGGCCTCAATCTCTCCGAGCCGTCCAAAGGACATGACCTGTCGTTTTCCTTCCTGCCCAACTGGCCTGCTTGAGATTGTGAGTTTCGAGACGATACCAATAGATGCAAGTGCCTCTCCTCGGAATCCTTTGGTGGTGATTCGCTCAAGATCAGTAATACCATTGATCTTACTTGTAGCGTGTCGGCGGAAAGCAAGATGAAGTTGATCTTCAGGTATTCCGTGTCCATCGTCGGAGACTTCGATTGACTGAAATCCCCCCTTCTTGATTCTGATTTCGATGCGGTGTGAGCCAGCGTCGATGGAGTTCTCAATGAGTTCTTTGACCACTTGAGCAGGTCGTTCGACGACTTCGCCCGCTGCGATGTGGCCAATCACCTCATCGTCGAGTTGCTGTATCGGACGCATCAGGCTACACCTTCATCCTGAGAGGTTTGAACCGACGCAGTTGCTCGGTCCTCAGCAAGAAGAGCTTGGAGTTCAAACAGCGCATCGAGTGCGTCTCTGGGGGCACATCGATCGGGATCGATCTCCTTCAGACGTTCGATAGCCTTCCTTGCACCAGATGATAGACGTGGATGTGCTGAGTGGCTTGGGATTGACCACAGCGATCTTTGTCCCTTCTTCCGCTTTGCCGGACTCGGCCGACCACCCGAAGTGCGCGCTTGCTCTTCGAGATGCATGAGCAGGTCGTTCGCTCTATCCACAACGTCCTGTGGGAGTCCGGCAAGAGCCGCTACATGGACTCCATAGGATTGGTCTGCAGGCCCATCTACCACGGTATGCAAGAACGTTGGTTCCCCTCCCCCGTCATCGACCGAGACATGCATATTGTGCACTCCTTTGTGCTCGGCTTCAAGAGCAGTTAGTTCATGAAAATGGGTCGTGAAGAGTGTTCTAGCCTTGACGTGGGTGGCAAGTTGTTCGATAACGGCCCAAGCAATCGCCATACCATCAAAGGTGGAAGTCCCACGTCCTATCTCATCGAGTAACACAAGAGAGTGTTCTGTCGCTCGTTTCAGAATGTGGGCGACATCCAACATCTCCACCATGAACGTTGAGCGACCACGCGAGAGTTCGTCATGAGCTCCAATACGGGTGAAGATACGGTCAACGATTCCGATG
This sequence comes from uncultured Candidatus Poseidoniales archaeon, assembly GCA_964566385.1. Taxonomy (GTDB): domain Archaea; phylum Thermoplasmatota; class Poseidoniia; order Poseidoniales; family CAYMED01; genus CAYMED01. Next base: position 6,454 of record CAZMJD010000015.1, read on the forward strand.
TGAGCTGAGCGAGCAGGAACCGGTGAGCCGGCCTGAGCGAGAATCACACAGAGGGCTGCCTGACGCAGGTAGGTGGATTTACCACCCATGTTGGGGCCAGTGATGATGGTCAAGTGATGCTTCGATCCTTTCAGTATGATATCATTCGGGACGAATTCATCAACCATCTCAATGACGGGATGCCGTGAGGAGCGGAGGTCCAGATCGGTTGATTCATCGAACGTTGGCCGAACCCACCGTGCTCTACGTGCATGATGTGCTATCGATGCAAATGCATCCAGATCCGCTAGATCTCGAGCGAGTTGGTTCAATGCCTCGGCATGTGTACTGCAATTCTCGATGAGTCTGCGCAGAAGATCCTGTTCAAGGTCTACTGCTCTCTGTGATGCTCCTGCGCGTTCAACCTGCCATTCCTCGAGTTCGGTAGTGATGAATCTCTCGACATTCGACAGGGTCTGCTTTCTGCGATAATTCTCAGGAACCTTGTCCAGATTCGTACGAGTGACCTCAATGTAATGTCCGATGGCCCTAGATGATCTAACCTTGAGTGAAGCGATTCCAGTCCTCTTTTTCTCCTGAACTTGATATGACTCAAGCCAATGGTCTCCTTCATCTAGGATAGAGCGGAGTCGATCGAGTTCATCCTCGATACCATCGTTGATGATCGGCCCATCGTGGACGCTGTTTGCCGGTGCCTCCACAAGATTCGTGCGAATCATCTCTGTTAATGGGCGACATAGGGGCGCAGAATCCAGTGTTCGATCGATGAGACTTGCGACGTCATCATCTCCTTGTTCGAACGCCACCGCGATTGACGGGCAGCGCTCAATGGAGGTGGCGATAGCTATCAAGTCAGCGGGTGATGTCTGTCTGTATGCTAACCGTGTTGCAAGACGTTCCATGTCGCGCATCCCTGAGAGTTCATCGCGAACCTTGCTCAGGGCCTTTGGTCCATCCATCAACCAAGCCACAGCATCCTGCCTTGCCTCGATTGCTTCTGTCTGGGCAAGTGGTTGTAGAAGCCATGACTTCAATCGTCGTCTCCCCATCCATGTTTTTGTGCAGTCGATGGTATCAAAGAGCGAACCTTTCACCTCTCCGAACTGCGTTTGAATCACCTCGAGATTGCGTAGTGTAGTCTGGTCGAGGCGCATTCTAGCAGTATCCCGGCGTGTCTCGATATTCGAGATCACAGGTAACGCACCTTGGTGTGCCGATTTGATGTAGTCAAGGGCTAAGGCAAGAGCTGATCGTCCGATACCAGCCTCATCCAATTCCATTCCATCGGCATTGTCCAACCATTCGGTTAGCGTGGTGTCGACAGCTCGAGGCCCTCCAGGTAGCCGATGTGCTGAGAGTGTCATGCCAGGAACAAGATCAACGATACCTCTGATCTCGTCGAGTTCTGCCTGAGCCTTTGGAACGAGAAGTTCAGTCGGCCGCTGAGCTAACACTTCATCGACGAGGAGAGACCATCGCTCGTCACCTCCGAGTTCGTCTAGCTCCACGATGCCACATGATAGGTCGATACGCGCAAGACCGATGACACCTGCCTTGAATGACAGACTCATGAGCATGGCCTGACGATCCTCTCCAATGAGATTCGTCTCATGTAATGTTCCTGGCGTGTATACTCGTGTAACTGTGCGCTCGAGGATCTTCTGTCCTGGACGTAACGTAGCTTCCTGATCGACTACAGTCACTTTGCGACCGGTAGCGAGCATTGTTTTGAGATTAGGTTCCAAAGCGTGCCAAGGGAATCCAGCCATTGCAGTAGGATGGTCAGTATTCTTGTCTCGCGAGGTCAGTGTCAGGCCTAGAACCTCGGATCCAATCTCGGCATCCTCGTGAAACATCTCATAGAAATCTCCCATGCGGAAGAACAGAATGGTCTCTGGGTTTTGTTCCTTGATGGAAGCATATTGATCCATCATCGAAGCCGCCATCACTTCACCCGTACCATCGAAGGGCAGCAGCAGGTACATGATACCTGCGAGGGGGGTTGAAGAACTTCACCACGAGCCTTCGCCCCATTGGTCGACAACGACCCATCCGAGACTGACCGTTGCAGTGCGTGCCACGAGGATGAAAATCAACTGTGAAAGCATGATTGTGTTTCGGAATACCGATGACATCACATCTGGATCGACCGTCATCTGATTGACACCACTTGTTCCACCAATGAAATGAACCTCTTCTCCGGCCGTGACTCCCACTGCTTCGCTCACGGAGGTGTGAGCCATACGCTTCCATTCGGTTGAACTTCCACTTCGGTCATCTATGATGCCAATGAGTTTCTCACCTTGTACCGGTGAGGCAAGCCAGATTCGCCCGTTATCATCGACTGCTATAGCAGAACTGCCCGAAGAGGGTACACTCTTCAGATTGATGTCGCCATCACTATCCATGGAAACAAGAACGGTGGCGCTTGATAGTCCGATGACCACGTCCACGTCCTCTACAAGGCCAGTATCTGGATATTCGATAGCTGTATGAGAGGAACCCGTATTGGAATACATCACCATCGTTGTTGTTGTGGGCTTCATTCCTGGCAGAGAATTCAATTTGATTGAATAGACTACCTCTCCATTCGGCGGCAGTGCTGGAGTTTGTTGCACATCTCCCACTCCTATCAATGTCCTATCATCAAGGATGGCGAAGGAACGGAGAAGGTGGCCAATGTCGTCTAGAGATTTAGATTGGGACATGACGCCGTTACCGAAGGCACGCACTCCCGTGATGTCCGCAGGATCTGTGACTTCAGTGGTGTTACCATCTGTGGTCCCTCCCGTGAACACTGAACGGCTTGATTCAGTGAACACGACGCCTTGAGATGCACTGGTAGCGTGAATTCCCGTGATCTTGACATCATCTTGATCATTGTCCGTCCAAATCAATTCTAAGGAGGTGCAGAGGCGGTCAGGACTGGTACATCGTGCAATCTCCCCAGTATCACTGCCAATCAACCAACCCCCTTCGTATCCATCAATTGCCTCCGGTGCGCCGAATCCAGCGGGGAGTTCAATTTGAGTTCCGTCAAGGAGTCGAACAACATTCGTCCCTCCAACTTGAATGATCAAGGCAGCAGAATCCCCATCGGGGAGGGAGGCCGCGGCCTCTAGACTTCCATCCGAATCCATCGTGGTCAGGGAAACACCCGGTAGGTTTCGACTGCCTGCGATGAGAACCGCGCCGATCAGAATCGCGGCCACAAAGCCAAGACCGACCCAAAGCTGCCCATCCTTACGGGATTGGGATAACATCGTCTTGAGGCGCTCCATGAAGGGCTCGTCGTCACTGCCCGAACCGGAGGAACCTATCAGACCCATGAGAATCAGCCTGAGACGAAGCATTGAGTTCATGACTCTGCCGCTTTTGAGGCTCCATCTTTGGGTCGATGAGCATTAAATAGAGTGTTCAGGTCCGAGAGTCGGTTCAAATGGCACGCAAACCCGCACGGATGTTCCGCAGGCTGAGGTCTCAACCCTACACTCGGCGCGAGTATACCGGTGGCGTACCGAACAATCGTATTACTCAATTTACGCTGGGAGACCGGCAAGCATACGAACAACGATCTTTCGATCTTGAGCTTGAGCTATGTGTGACAGAGAGTTGTATGATTCGGCATTCGGCCCTTGAGGCAGGGCGCGTGACTGCCAACAGCCGCATCCGAAAGTCCGCTGGCCCAACCGGCTATGCACTTCGTGTGCGTGTGTATCCACATCACATTCTGAGGGAGAACAAGCAAGCGACCGGTGCAGGTGCAGACCGTGTCTCGCAAGGGATGCGCTCAGCCTTTGGCAAGAACGTGGGTACCGCAGCGCGAGTCAAATCCGGGCAGGCGGTTATGACTGTGATGACGAATCCCAGTAATTTTCTTGCCGCTAAGGATGCTTTGCGTAAGGCGTCAATGAAACTCCCCTCTCCGTGCCGGATCCTCATCAAGCGCGGTCGCGAACAACTCAAAGGTCTCGCTTGAGTGGCCTGATCATGGATGATCTTCAACGCATTATCGCTTCATTCGAAGCCTCGCCAGTGGTCTGGAAGGATGCCTATGCCTATGTTGTTCATCCTTTGACCGATGGTGTTCCACGCATTGAGATGGACCTGCTTGGAGCAGTTGTCGATCAGAGTCTCAGATCACTATCGGATTGGCAGATGGATGCGATTTTGACAATTGAGGCCATGGGCCTTCCCATTGGAATTCCCTTGTCGCGTCATCTCTCCAAGCCGTTGATTGTGATTCGCAAGCGTCCGTATGGCTTTGAGGACGAAATCGTTCTTGACCAATCTACTGGATATAGTTCCGGCTCTCTCTACATCAACGATGTGCACCAAGGTGAGAAGGTCGTCATCTATGACGACATGCTCTCGACGGGTGGAACTCTTCGTCCTGTGGTCACTGCCCTTCGCAGTGCAGGTGTCACCGTTGTTGGTGCTTTGGTCCTCGCAGCGAAAGGGGATGCAGCTGAGCGTCTATCGGCAGAGCTCGATATTGAAGTTCGAACCCTCGTGCGCTTGGATGTGGATGATGCAGGTGTGGTTACTGCTACCAGAGGTCATGATTCCTGAGGAATCAGCATGGATCTGGATCGTCACGAATTCGAGGTTGGCGATCTGGTCGAGCGCTTCTAAGAGGGTGGGCATCGTCTCGTCGCTCTTCAGGTGCCGGAGGGCCTGAAGATGCAAGCCCTTGAGTTGATGGACAAGGTTGAGGAAGAGGTCAGCGCCAAAATCATCCTCGCCGCAGATCCATGCTATGGGGCATGTGACCTCGTGCACCACAAGATGCAGATGATGGGTGTTGATCTTGTGGCCCACATGGGGCACTCTCAGATGAATATCGATTCAGGCATGCCCACTCAGTTCATTCCAGTGACCTATGAAGGAGATCCTGAGTTGGCTCCTGTGCTTTCTATTCTACATGTCCACAAGACGATTGCCGAGGGACGTCTTTCTCAGCAGCCAGTGGAGGACATGAGTGTGGCTGAAGCTCAGGAGCGTTTCCTTGACATGGTTGGACGCGTACAGTCATTGACGGATGTGAAACTCGGTCTTGTCGGTAGCATTCAGCATCTCCACCTCCTTCCTGAATTCAAGGAGCGTCTTGAAGCTGCGGGATTCACCGTCACGATTCCGATAGGGGGTGAACGACTGACATTCCCTGGTCAGGTTCTAGGCTGCAACTACTCAGGGGATGACCCTTCGATCGGGCATTATCTGTTCTTAGGATCTGGCGATTTCCACCCCATCGGTCTTGTTCTGCACACCGGCAAGCCGTTGGCGATGCTCGACCCATACACAGGTGATGCATCAGAGATGGGCCGAGAGCAGATCGAGAATATTCTTCGTCAGCGTTTCGGGCAGATTATGGCCGTTGATGGTGCCCAACGCTTCGGCATCCTCATCGGTGAGAAACCAGGCCAGATGCGCCGCACTCTCGCTTTGAGGCTCAAGCGGCTGCTTGAGGAGCATGGTCTGAAAGGATATCTCTTGGCACTCGAGCATGTTGGTCCTGAATTGATTGACTTCTATCCTGTCGACGCATTTGTCAACACAGCATGCCCCCGTATCGCCATCGATGATTCTGTCAGATATGCGAAACCTCTTCTCACTGCATTTGAGTTGGAGGTTGCCCTAGGGGTCAAGTCTTGGGAGACCGGATATGAGTTCGATGAGATTCCCTGAGGGTCGCAGGACATTCATTCAGATTCGGCCATCAGTTCAATCTCTGTCTGAAAATATCGTCCGAGTGAGAATACGGTCAACGCAGTGAGGATATGCCATCCTGCATGATACTGGAAGAAGGTCTCAGGGTTACATCTTGTAGTACCTTCAAGGCCGAATTGCCATATGATCAGACCGATGATGAAGGCTCCAACTCCAACCGGTAACCATGGGGTGGGTGACCGTTGAAAATACGGAGTGGGTGAATTGCATAATATGGCAGCTGCAGTGAAGAAGGTCAAACACTGCACGACGATCAGAAGAACAGGTATCGCTCCTGCTGACAATACAAGCAGGAGACTCGGTGCAGATCCCACCAAGGCAATACGAACTCCATGATTCGTGAATCGTTCCGCTGTGTGCAATCCTAATTCAAAGATGATCAGCATGCCGATGGCAGATGACCAGAGAATGTGGCGGTACAATGCTCCTAATCCCATCGTCGCCGCGGGTTGCGAATCCGCCGCTCCCAGATCCGAGAAATCAGCGGAATCAAAGGCCAGATCGACTAACAGAAGGAGTGTAACGGTGACCAGGAACGTCGTAAACATGCGTTTTTCATTCCAGCCAAGCCAACGGCTGAGATTGTAGAATACTGGAAATGAGATCCAGATCAGCATTCCTGACCAATCCAGCATTCCAGAAATCTGCGTGCTGGTGCCATGCATGGCGAAACTGCCTATTCCAAGAAGAACTGAGGTCATGCCGTATGTGGGGGTAGCAAGGCCTCTTCGTGAGAATGGATTTGGGCCCTTCTTCGGCATACGGTCTGCAGCGTGAAGAAAGCTCATCCCGACGATGATATAAGCGAGATTAGAGAGTGTGTTCACTGGCTCACGCATGATACCTGAGTGTGCCATTTCACAATACGATGAAGCGCGCCCGATCCATTGTTCAGATTCAGATCCCCAGCCAATGAATGAAGAAATGATGTATGCGAATGATGCAAGGCCGATGATCGCCCATCCTATCTTGAACCAAGAACCATGTAAGCGGTCTGCAAGATGTTCTCGCTCACTCATGTGGCACCCGCATGGCGCCGATTCTTCAATCTATATCTGTGCCAATCATTCTCAGTAACGAATACCCAGTCTTTGATAGATGAAGGACATCAGCCATGCAGGCCCGATCATCAGGAACTGTATGTCTTCGAAGAATGATGGTTTCACTCCTTCGATCTTGTGGCCATAGAATTGTGCCGCCCAAGCAAGAACGAAGACGGTTAAGCAAGACTTCCACATCGGAATTGTCACCTGTGATTCATACAACCAGCAAAGTATGAAACAGAAGATGCACCACAAAGCCATCCCTATAGCAAGGGGAAGTGATAACCGAGCATAGAAGATGGTCACAGGTATGATAAGAATCGTCGCCACGTTGATCCAGGAATGGTCATTCAGGATACTTGGTACCGGTATGCTCCAAAGCAATCCGACGATTGTGAGGAAAATCAGTGGTACGCAGACCCAGTGAATCTTCTTATTCAAGGGGTTCTGATGACTTGCTCCGTAAGCATCGAGCCAATCTTGCATTGTCCTCTGCTCTGACATGTGATGGGCATGCTTGCACAACGTTTCAGAACTATGATGACTTTCTCATGGGCGCCGCACAAACATAGCGACGGCATTACCTCCACCGAGACAGAGGGTGACGATTCCAGTCGCCGCTTCAAGTCGCCGCATGACACCGAGCATTGTGATCAGACATCTGGCCCCTGAGGCCCCAAGGGGGTGGCCGAGACTGATAGCACCGCCGTGCAGATTGAATCTATCATGCGGGATTCCAACACCTTTGGCCACTGCACATGAAGCACTAGCGAATGCTTCGTTGTGTTCGAATATGTTGACATCTTTGACGGTCATTCCATTGCGTTCAAGCAGTTGTTCGACAGCAGGAATGGGTGCTGCCATGACTCGAGCAGGTTCAACACCACTCGTGACAAAGTCTTCGATCGTTGCGATGACCTCCCATCCTTGCTCAGCAGCGAACTCTGAATCTGTTACAAGAACGGCACTTGCTCCGTCGCTGAGAGTCGAAGCATTTCCGGCGGTCACGATTCCATCCTTCTGGAATGCTGGACGAAGTTCAGATAGTCCTTCGGCGGTGGTTCCGGGCCGCACACCTTCGTCCGAACTCACATAGACCGGGTCGCTGCGCCGCTGCGGGACTTCGACCTCAAATAACTCCCAGTCAAACCATCCGTTAGTTGATGCCTCGGAAGCGCGCTGCTGGCTGCGCGCCGCAAAACCATCTGCATCAGAACGCGATATGTCGAACTCAGTCGCGACGCTCTCCCCTGTGTTCCCCATGTGTTCATCATTGTAGACGTCCCAAAGACCATCGTGAATCATACTGTCCAAAAGTTCTGATGACCCCATCTTCGTCCCTGTCCGTCCATTCAGAAGCAAATGCGGAGCATTAGTCATTGATTCGATACCTCCGGCGATGATGCATTGGTATTCGCCAGCCTTGATCGAATTCGCAGCAGTCATGACTGCTTTCAGACTGGACCCACACACTTTGTTCAAGGTCATGCAAGGGGTTGAGTCAGGTAGTCCCGACCCAAGTGCTACTTGCCGTGCAGGGTTCTGTCCTGCACCCGCTTGAATCACCTGACCGATGATGACTTCATCGATGATGCCGGAAGATGCATCGATTCCAGCTCGTCGCATCACTTCCTTGACGGTCTGTACTCCGAGTTCAACTGCTGATAGACTTCTGTATGCGCCCATGAATTTCCCGATAGGAGTTCTCGCTACTGCGCAGATCACGACCTTTGACTCGCTCATGTGCCGCCTTCTGCCATTCCACGTTTGAACATACGGAATGTCTCTAGTGTTGCTGCGATTGCTTCATGAGCATCGATGCCCGCGGCCGGGCATGGCCAAACCGAAGCCCGACCTCAGCCTGCGAGAACGACCAGCCGACCAGATTCGCGATATCTCCCTTGAACTTGACTTCACAGCCAATGCCTTCGCTTCGGTCTTGTGGCGTCAAGGAGATACAACCGTGCTTGCTTGTGCAACCGTTGCGGATGGCCTCCCTCGTTGGATGCCACGTGATTCCCAGAAGGGTTGGGTGCATGCCGAGTACTCCTTGTTACCAGGTAGCACCGATACTCGATTCATGAGGGAGCGGCGCGGTGCGAAAGGTCGCACTGCCGAGATTGAACGCCTTGTCGCTCGATCCTTGCGAGGTGCTGTCGATCTTGAAGCTCTTGGTCCAATTGCCATCACCATCGATTGCGATGTACTCAATGCAGATGGTGGGACGCGCTGTGCCTCGATATGCGCTGGCATGGCTGCCCTTCGTCTCACTGTTCAGCGTTTGATCGCAGAAGGTCGATGTCGTCCAGTGGACCGACGTGGTGAGGGCGATATCGCTCCTCTCGATGCTGGATTGGCGAAGTCGCATCTGGCTTCAGTTCTTCCAGATGATGTGGGTGCGGTTTCCGTTGGCCTCATTCTGAGCGGAATCTGGACAGATCTAGATTACCAACTCGATGCAGCCGCTGACGTGGACCTCAATGTCATTCGTACAGCTAGTGGTCGTTACATCGAGATTCAGGGAACTGGCGAGGAGGGTTCCTTTGCTCGAGATGAATTAGATCGTCTCCTCGATGCCGCTGACCCTGCTCTCGATGCCATACATGCTGTAATCAACTCAGTAACCCAGTGAGCATTGAGTGGGACAGGCCGGACTTGAACCAGCGACCTCCGCATCTTCAGTGCGGCGCTCTCCCAGCTGAGCTACTGTCCCTGCGCTGATTGCCTCCACGTTCAGGTTTCAAGGCTTCGGATGAGGCTCGGTTCGGTGAACGGGAGACATTCATTATGATAACCTGCATCTCCCTTCAGAAGGCCATGGCTCTCTCTCATCGTACGCTCACGACGCTGTTCCTAGTCCTGCTTCTGATCGGTGCAGCAGCACCCTTGAGCCATGGTAATTCAAGCGGTAAGACCGATTCAAGCTGTAGTGCATGTCATGGTTCAGCTGACAATTCCGTTACCATCACTCTCGAAGGTCTTCCTTCTCAGATGTGGTCGCCTTCCACCACGTACCGCCTCTTCCTCAATGCAACTTCAAGTGTTGTAGGCGGCAAAGGTGGATTTTCTTTAGATGTCAGTGCAGGGTCCCTTGCAGGGGTGTCAGGCTCTTCAAAGGTCCAAAGTGGAAAGGCCACACATGTCAATTCAAACTCACGTTCGTGGCAGATTGATTGGACATCACCTGCTTCAGGCTCCTTCGTTACCTTCGATGTTGCTGCGAATACGGTTAATGGAAATGGCCAAGCTTCAGGAGATAAATGGAAGGCTGACAGCTTCACACGTGACAAAGCTCCTAATTCACCTCCAACGGTTTCGAACGTTGCCATCAGTCCTGCTCTTCCCACGGCCACGTCCCCACTCAGTGTGACATATTCGTACAGCGATCCTGAGGCTAATTC
>CAZMJD010000016.1:0-4909 GCA_964566385.1 uncultured Candidatus Poseidoniales archaeon
GCTTGATCAGGCCTCAGCCTTTGCATGTCCAGCGGTTGGACTTTCCAAGGGTATGGTATCGATCGACTCAAAGAAATCTCGGGGCGGAGATTTTCACCAGTGGGTGAAACCCATTGGAAGGCAATTCCAGCTGAATGATTCAGATCAACCTCTAGAACACCTTCAGCTTCTCGCAGTCTTCGATTGATATCTTGTCTGCTGAATCCAGTCTTCCGCCGAAGTCGTCCCATGTCTATGTTCTCTGCAATATACCACTCGGCTTTCGATGCGTATCCAAGACTGGAAAGCATGGCATTTGCTTGAGCTGCATTTGCTCGTTCGAGATTCAATGTTAGTTCGACACGTCCTGATGTGGCGGAGACTTCACATGATTGCAGGCCTTTGATTCGAGAAAGAGCCTTTTTTGCAGTCGATGCACAGTCTGGACAATCCATGCCATGTAGTTCCCATTGGAACTGGCGTACTCCGGCAGCTCCTGTTGAGAATACCTCTGGGGATTCACTAATATCACTGTTCGGTGGAATATCGTCGAGCAGAGTTGCAGAAATGACCTCTTCTTCTTCATGCTGACCCCCCTCCTCTTCTTCATCGAAGAAGATGGGATTCTCGTCCATGTTTGTCCGATGTATTGGAACCATAGAATGTTTGTTCTCCGGTGAGATGAAACATCTCATCATCTTCTCAGATACAGTACCATGGCACTTGCACCAGCGTGGCTTCCCTCGGCCCTTGTTTCAGACATCGATGGAACGCTGACTGACCGGCACAAGATTCTCGATATTGATGCAGTTACAGGCCTACGCGCCCTTGAAGCCACCAACATACCTGTTATTCTGGCCACTGGTTCGGTCACTCCAACCGCTCAATCATTAGCTCAATTCATTGGTACGACTGGCCCGGTCATCAGTGAAGGTGGCGGTGTCATCTGGTGGCCACAACATGGATTGGAGGAGCGCCTTGCAGATGGAGGGCGTGCACGCCAAGCGGCGAATTGGTTAGCAGAGAAGATACCAGGTCTTGATCCTTCTGGGATTGACTCTAATCGATGGCGTACTACTGAATGGTGTTTGAAGGCACATCATGATGCAGAGGTTGTGGAGAATTTACTGAAAGATTCACCTTACTCGGAACTCGTTGTTGTTGCAACAGGTTTTGCCATCCATCTTGCCGAGCCAGGCATCGATAAATGGGCTGGTCTCAAAGTCGCTGCAGAGTGGATGAAGATTGACCCAGAACGCATTGTTGCGGTTGGTGATGCAATGAATGACCTTCCGATGTTCGAACATGTTGGCTGGTCAGTTGCAGTTGGAGGAGCTTTTGAACAAGTAAGAGATGCCGCCTCGGTTGCCGCAAGTGAGCAACGAGGTCAGGCAGTGTCTCGATTATGCACTGACATTTTGATGTCCATCTAATCGATTATCTCTTTGATGCCGAGGGTGGGATTTGAACCCACGAACCCTTAGGGAACGGATCTTGAGCCCGCCGCATTTGACCTCTCTGCAACCTCGGCGAACCTTGCTGAAGTCATCCTATTTTGAGACCTCCCCTTGGGGGAATTCTTCATCGCCCTCGTCCTTCCTCGTTCGTTTCCGGGAGGTGGCTTGAGTGTCGGACGAGCACGAGCAGCGAGATGGCAGCTCTTCACGTGATTGGACGGGTCTTGATGAACGTCTCCATGCATATGCTAGGATGCAAGTGGCACGCGATATGCCAGTGCCACTCACTGGACGTGAGTTCTGGGCCGATGTTCAAGCAATGATGTCCGAACTCGACAGACGTACTCATCAGGCTACTGTCAGACATGGCTTGTCTTCTCCAGTAGTACAAGAGATGATGCAAAGACAGACGCGATTGCGCCAGAGCATCTCTCAGTTAGCGCAAAATCGTCTCCGAGCGTTCATGAAACACGCTACCGAGATAGATTTGGGAGCACCGAATACTGCCGATGACTCTCTCGTGTTCACTCACTCGATGAAACCATTGGAGTGGTCACATCATGATGTGTCTGAACGCGTACTATATGATGGTCTGAAAAACCTGATATCTGAATTCAAGGAAAAGATAGGATGGCCTGTTCTGATTGAAGCTCGTCTTGACATGGAGGCTGTTTCAAAGGAGGTGGCGAATCCAGATCAGACGACTCTTGAAAACTGGGATTCCCCTCCCAAACCGTCGCGCACATCCACATCCGCTGAAGGCTTAGAGGAAGAACCGTGGGTTGACCCAGATGCAGATATCGAAGAAGTGGCAGCTACTGAACAAGATGCTTTTCCCGAGTATGAAGAAGGACAATGGCCTGATGGACAGGACCTTGAAATGGAGCGCTCCAAAGGCATGGTTAATGATGCTCAGTCAGATATGATTGATGATGAAGCGCCACCTCAATTGACATCTGGAAGCGGAGTTGTTTCTGGAATGCGGCGGATTCGTATTGTGAAGACATTACCCGATCATATCATTGATGAAGAAGGTAGAGAGGTTGAACTCAGTGTTGGCGATATTCACTTGTGTGAAGCAGCGATTGCCCGAACACTCATTGATGCAGAGTTTGCGGTAGCCGCAGATGTCTAAGTATCGCTCAATTGACGATACGGAGGTTGAACTCAATCGTGACTGAGTCTGGGATTTTGAGTTGCGTGAGTTTTCTCACAACACTGTCATCCTTGGTATTAGATGAGTATAACTCAACCATGCGCTTGTGGACTCGCATTTCCCAGTGGTCATAGGTCTCAGAACCTTCACCATCCGGGGATTTTCTACAAGGAACAACCAGTCTTCTAGTCGGAAGAGGGATTGGTCCACGAATCTTCGTACCAGTCTCTTCAGCAGCCTGCTTGATGGTTCTGCACACAGCATCGAGCTGCTTGTGATCTTCCGACGTTAATCGGATAGTGAAGACCTGTGCCAGATCACAGCCTCCTGTTATGACTTCACGCCTTCTTTTCTATCTTCATGCAGACACCAGCAGCAACGGTCTGACCCATGTCTCGGATGGCAAAGCGGGCAAGTTCAGGGAAATCCGCCATCTGTTCCATCGCCATTGGCTTGGTGGGCTGGAAACGGACGAGAGCTGCGTCGTTGCTCTTCAGGAAATCAGGGTTGTTCTCCTTGTTACCCTTGCTCGTTTTCTCAAGGAGCTCTGCAAACTTCACGGCGACCTGCGAGGTGTGAGCATGGAACACTGGTGTGTAACCCACGGAGATGGCCTTGGGAATCGTCATGATCTGTATCTGACCAACAAAGAACTCATCATGACGAACAAAGGTAGGTGGCGAATCTTCGTATCCAGCAACGTCACCACGTCGAATGTCTGTGGCTGCAAGGCCGTGGATGTTGAATCCGACATTGTCTCCTGGCTCTGCCTTGTCTACTTGGGTGTGATGCATCTCAATGGATTTCACCTTGGCAGACTTCTGTGACGGATTGAACACGACAGTCTTGTCCTTCTGGAGGACGCCTGTCTCGATCTTTCCAACTGGAACGGTGCCGATACCACTGATTTTGTAAACATCCTGAATCGGCATTCGAAGAGGCCTGTCCGTTGGCTTTTCTGGCATGTTCACGCCGTCTACTGCCTCGAACAGCGTTGGACCGCTGTACCATGACAGCTTCTCGCTTCGGTTGTAGATGTTGTCACCATCGAATGCAGAGGCTGGAATCATAGGTATGTCAGCTGGATTGAATCCGGCCTTCTTCAGCCAGTTACCGAGTTCTTCACAGACTTGCTTGTACCTGTCTTCGCTGTAGTCGACACCACTGATGTCCATCTTATTGACCAGAATGATGAGTTGCTTGACTCCAAGAACACGCGCAAGGAACATGTGTTCTTTGGTCTGCTCGTTGACTCCATCATTCGCTGCGCACAACAGAACAGCTGCATCGGCCTGTGAGGTGCCTGTGATCATGTTCTTGACGAAGTCACGGTGGCCCGGAGCGTCGATGACTGTGTAGTAGTATTTTGGCGTAAAGAACTCTTTATGAGCGACATCAATTGTAATGCCTCGCTCCCTTTCTTCTTTCAAACCATCCATCACGTAGGCGAATCCGAATCCCGCTTTGCCTTTCTCTGAAGCTTCCTTCTCAAATTTCTCAATGACGTGTGGCTCAATGTGCCCTGTATCAAGCAGTAAGCGCCCTACTGTGGTTGATTTTCCGTGATCGACGTGACCTATGAACACGATGTTCAGGTGTGGCTTCTTCTTATCTTCCCATTGGGAGCTCATTGCAATACCTCTACGTCCGGCGGAGAGCATGACCAATTAAACCCTTACGGAAGGCCTGTATGTCACAACACGACAATGATTTCAAGAGCAGTGTCCCATTGAAGGGTATGTTGTCCCCTCAGATGGTACGTATAGGGGGCGGTGGCGGATTCTACGGGGACCGACTTGTAGCCCCCGTCGAACTCCTGCAAACAGGGGAACTTGATTACCTCATCATCGACTATCTTGCTGAACTTACAATGTCGATTCTTGCTAAACAACGTAGCAGGGACCGACATGCTGGCTGGGCGACTGATCTAATGGAATGGCTTGGTGCCGGTGGTATTCAGGAGTTGAGGGAGCGCGGCACGCGCCTCATTACAAATGCAGGTGGTGCGCATCCAGAGGCTTGCGCCAAGACGGTTCTAGCTCTTGCAATCGAATCAGGTTGGGATGATTGTAAGGTAGGTGTTGTCACAGGAGATGACCTCATGCCATACATGTCCACACTCATTGATTCGGGAGCTAGACTCAACCACATGGAGGTTGGAGATCCAATCACCTCTGTCAGGGATAAATTGGCTTCTGCGAATGCCTACATCGGTGCGGGCCCGATCGCTCGAGCTCTTGAACGAGGTGCTGATATTGTGATTACTGGCCGAGTAGCAGATGCTAGTTTGACCGTTGGACCAATGGTCTATGAAGCA
>CAZMJD010000016.1:4919-11154 GCA_964566385.1 uncultured Candidatus Poseidoniales archaeon
GGGCAGCTCGTGCCGAATCCAAGGTACAACCACTCTGTGGACCAATCGATACTTGGTCTCCTGAAGCGGATACGGCTCTCGATTTACTGGCATCTTGGACGATTGCAGGGCACCTCATTGAATGTGGAGCCCAGGTTACTGGCGGAAACGCTACCGACTGGAATACCCAACCTGATCTTGGAAATATTGGCTATCCTGTGGCCTGTGTCGACGCAAGGGGTGGTGTTCTGATAACCAAACCACCTGCTTCTGGAGGACGCCTTGACCGATTATCTGTTGCTGAACAACTTGTCTATGAGATAGGTGACCCTGCTGGCTATCCAACTCCAGATGTTCTGGTTGACATGAGGGCTATTGAACTCGATGAAGTTGAAGGAGGCGTACGAATGAGAGGCGCTATTGGCCATCCACAGCCTGAGCAGTTGAAGATATCAGCATCATTCTCAGATGGCTGGTTTGCAACCTCCTCTCTTTTGGTACCTGGACCGGATACTTTGGCCCGAGCGCAACGTCTGGATGAAACAATCCGAGCACGTCTTGAAGCGGTGGGGCTCGATGATCTTGAAATTCACACAGAATATCATGGTTCAGGGACCACATTACCTCCTGGTCTTGAGCTGGAGACATTTGACCCTCCTGAGATTCTGGTTCGTTGGGGGGTAAGATCCCCCTCTCGCCGTCAGGTCGTCGAATTTGGACGTGAGGTTGCCCCACTCGTATTGACCGGTCCTGCTGGGGTTGCGGGCTATGGTGCACGTCCTCGTCCTAGGGCACAGTTTCGCTTCTGGCCCGCTCTGATCGAGCGTTCACACGTTGAACCTCGAGTCGCTTTGGAGTTACTTGATTCACGTCTTGAGGACCTACCACGTCCAGTACTTACTCAACTTCGTCTCTGGCTTGGCCAAGTTCAGTCCTTCATTGAACACGAATTGACAGATCGGCTTGAGCGACTGCAGCGTAACGCCCCTGCTGGCCGAACTCAGCGCATTGCGAGTGCAGTCCTGGAACGTCTCAAAGGAAGTGAACGCCGATGAGCCAAGATATGGTCAGAGTCCGTCTTGATCAGATTGCCGTAGCTCGTAGTGGAGACAAAGGAGACCACGTCAATATCGGAATCATTGCACGCCAGAGAGATTGGTTCTCACTTCTTGATGAGGTTGTATCTGCAGAATTATTGGAACGTCTCTTTGGTGATATGGCAGAAGGGGGTATTGCACGGCACTCACTTGAGGGTATTGGAGCCCTCAATGTTCTGTTGTTCAACGCTCTACAAGGTGGGGGAACTGTAGCACTGCGGCTCGATGCTCAAGGAAAATCGATTGGCCAAGCTCTTCTGCGCACGATGGTTGACGTGCCTCGGGATTTTGCAGAAGAGATGAATCTAGAAATGGAATGAGGGGTTCACACAGCATACTGCACGTGAATCGTGACTTTTACATCACCCGTATCATGACGTTGCCCATTGAATAGCACAGCAGTCCAATCCCCATCATCATAGACTCTGAAGAATGAGCGACTGATCAAAACACGAGAGCACTCTTCTTCCTCTTCCATCTCACAGTTCGCATTTTCCCTATCCTCATCTCCACTATTGTTCTGAACCTCATCATCTGTTGAGTTGTAGATGTATAGATCGAGCTCATTATCTGAGAACTGTCCCCCAATGGGGTTGTTGAGATCCTCATCTTGTTCGGGGTAGATGGCGATAATCTCAACGCGTCGGATATTCTTGTCAGTAGGTGAAGAATCGTAAGTCGATGTGAATGTAAAGTCAATGTCATTGTCAGATTGTGAATCGTTACGACCCACTGTCAATTCATTCCATGTTCCTATCCAATCGATGTACACCATGGTTTCATGTTGGTCGTCCAATCCGTTGTTATCCACCACTGTCAGTGCGATGGGATACGCACCCGCTGTGAGTCCAGTCATCTTGTGAGTGATACCTTCAGCATCTCTGTCGTTAGCTTTGTCTCCATCCCCATCTGCATCGAAAGTTGTATCCAGATCCCAGATATACTCATCGATACGGGCATTGAGATCCGCATCAGAGCTCAGGCCAGATCCGCTGGCATCAAGTTCGACATCAATCGTCTCAGTCATCTCACGATCATCGCTTTCTTTGTTGACAGTAATGGTGTAGGCATAGTGGGTATTCGGCGATGATGTCGAATCGGGGTCGGGACAGGTTCCTTCGTTACCCCCTGCGCATGCCTTGGGAGCGACGGCCCCTTGCTGAACCACATTCACTGTAGCGTCTTTGGTGGCCGTGTCCTCGCCATCACGCACGGTGAGAAGGATGGTCACACTACCTTCGCTGTCCGCCTTCCACTCAGCGGTTTTTCCCGTCATCTCGGAGATGACCTCTACATTTCTGGAGATGGTCCAATCCCAAGTCAGAGTGTCTCCATCGTCATCAGATGAGGCAGATGCATCGAGTGTGAGCCTCTGCCCTACGATAATTGCTCGTCCATCGTCGATGACTCCTCCATCAACGCTCATTGTGAATAGCGCAGTAGGGGGGCGGTTCTCCTGAAGCGACTCCACACAGCCTGCAAGTGACGCACTGAGCATCACCAGCACGACAACACCCATGGCTCGCATGACCCTACTGAGTGGGGCGTGCATGTTCAACCTCTCGCTGCTTCGCTTCATTCCTGAAATGAGAATAATGTCGTTTGCCTAGTACCAGCAACAAGGTCCCCAGCAGTCCAACCAAAGGCCTCTGTGATCCGCCCGAGAGCTGTGGCCAGCCTTCTGGTGTAGAATGAATAATCCGGTTCAGGCGGCTCACCACCTGTTTCATCAACGAGATAAGGCTCAACCGTCATAGGGCTGGTTCTTGCATCGGTGACAATCCATGACACCTTCATCCCTGGAGTGAATGTCAAGCCGCGTTCAATACGCTTCATCGCCGTTTGTACATGCGCCAATGATGCAGGATTGACGTAATCTTTCGTGAAATCAATGTTCCCATTATTCTTGTCCACCCTACCTTTGCAGGAACGGCTAATGACGAGATCTCTGGAGTCTACTTCGCCGAATTTGAGCCGCCTGATGGTCTTGAGAGCCAGTTCAATGGCCATCTCTAATTTATCATCGAGTAGATGTTCAAACATCATCTCCAATGTCTTTGATTGGATAGGAAAACCATCCGTTCTTCTTGGTTCATAACCTCGAACAATCGTCTCGAATTGGGGATAGACAACACGTCCAACATATCGTTTCTTGGCACCATGGCTGAAGAAAGCAGTCAATCCTTTCTCGAATTCAAGCATCTCTCCACTCGATGAATAGCGCTCAGCAAGATTTTCACCGTACGAGATCATACTTCTCCGCGCGTCCTCCCATATTTCCTGATCTTCGTCCAGAGGAGGTTTAGCAGGCGGTGGTCGTTCATCCATTGGAACCGCCACAAAAATGGAATCAGTATCACTGTAGATTACCTCCGAGCCCTCGGCGGTGAGTTGCATGATGATGCCACGTACCTTCCTGCGTGCCCACGCTGTGATCGATGCTCCGAGATCTGGATGAGTGAATCGATAGAAGGAAGAAGCCAGGACTCCATAGAATGAGTTCATGAGAATCTTTACAGATTCCTGTAATCGGTCATGAAAGGCATGTAGGTGGTTGTTCTCATCCTTCTCAGCCAACCGCATCTGGTCCTTGTGGAAATCTCTACTTGCCATCAGGTCGGTCAAAATTTGTGGGATGAGGCCAAGTCGTTCTTTCTTGTCAACGAACATGGCTCCAGTAGGTGCTACATGTGCTCCCCTGTTTTCATCATCGGTCCGCGTTGTTGAGCAGACATTGTGTTCAATCATGATCGATGGATACATCGATTTGAAATCAAGAACAACAATCCACGTCGACAATCCCATTTTGACGTCGTGGACATACCCCCCCTCAATCGATTCACTACTGCGTTGTCCTTTTGTTCGTGGCACCACTATTTGTGATCGTTCAGCCAGACGGACGAGCAAACTGTCAATCCATTGGCTTGTTGTCCCATTAACGGCGGTTTCTAAGGGAACTTTAGCAACGGCCCCTAGTGACTCACTTCTTCGTTGTGCGGCAATAGCGTCAAGGATATCGAGTGGTAGCTTGGCATCTTGTAGACAGTATTCAAGCACAACATCAGGGCGCTCCTGCCATTCCTCATCCATTCGAGATGCGTCAACATCCATTTTGCGTTTCTCCATCTGATCGGGAAAGAGCAGTTGTGAGACATGGCTCAATGATTCACGTTCTGGCCGAAGCGCCATGCGTGCTTCCCACCACGCATCCATGATCACGCGCCCTGTACATCTCCACCAACGACTGGATGATCGATTAGGCTTCACTCGATCGTCGTCGAGGGGTACTCTTCCTAATGCCAGTTTCAGGCGTTCTTTCGTAGGCATTGCCGCGATACGTCGTTCAAGTACTGGGAGGTCGAAGTTGTCAATATTGTAGCCCGTGATGATGTCCGGGTCGGATTCCCTGACAAAATCTATGAAACCTTCAATGATTTCTTTTTCAGTTCCGCTGAATGTGGCTTCAATATCGCCATCTTTTGTACGAAGTACAGCTGCAGCACAGAGCACCGTTCCATGCTGGATGGAGGTTTCCAGATCGAAGGAAAGTGTGGTCAATGGTGCGATGAATGGTTCGATGTGATGTAGATCCTCGGCATCACTACGGACGATAAGGTCGGAAGGATATCTACCCGATGCTCCTGCCAAGAGAAGTTCCTCATCTTCCTCCTGAGGTGGTTCCATTCCCATGCGTGCTGCAGCTTCTGGCGTGGCAGCAATGAGTTCTCCTTCAACTCCGATATGCAAACTCAGATCCAAGTCGAGCAGAAGACGTTGCCCGAAGACGATGTCTGAGGAATGTGTCAGCCATCGTCCTCCAAGTGAATCACGTACCTTTGGAACATGATAGGGCTGCTCGATGTATAGCCGCCAGACTGGCTTCATTCCTTGTTCTGTTTGCTTCTCGACCGGACCTTGCACATCCACGACATATTTGACACTCCGCAAACGTTCGATTTCGGCAGCATTCACAGATTGTGGTGGTCCTGGGCGGCTTACTTCCAACCATGGTCGCATCCCATGCACGAGTACAACGACTGACAACCCATCTGATGTTCTTCCAAAGACCTCAACGACTGTCGAACTTGCGATTCCGCGATATGAGATGCCGACCACGGCTACCTGCAAGCGGATACCCATATTCGTCTACACAACGTCGTTGCACAAAGGGGTTGGCACGAGTCTCTGAGGGACGTCCCCACATGCTTGAAAAGAGGAGTGCTCCAAGGGTGATATAGGGGGTCTTGGATGGAACATGACATCGATTGGGACGCGATGACATTTTCATTGACTCAGACCGATTGGATGTATATGTCCACTTGCGAACTAGGTGGTACTTGGAGTCAAGGTGACATGATTCCATATGGTAAATTTGCGATAGATCCTGCGGCAGGTGTTCTGAATTATGGCCAAGGGATTTTCGAAGGCATGAAAGCCCATCGTACCGTTCAGGACCGTGTCGTCATTTTCCGTGCATCTGAGAATGCTGCTCGATTCCAGTCAGGTGCCCTTCGTCTTGGCATGCCTCCAGTCCCTGAATCGATCTTCCTACATGCTGTTGAACGGACTGTTTCTTGTAATGGAGTTTGGATTCCCCCTTCAGGGAAGGGTGCGCTCTACATTCGACCTCTCCTTTTGGGCACAGGTCCCATCATGGGAGTTGCTCCAGCACCAGAGTATACGTTCCTAGTCTATGTGTCTCCTGTTGGACCCTATTTCAAGGGCGGTCTGAGTTGCATAGACCTGGTCATCTCTGATGAGTACCATCGTGCTGCTCCCGGGGGCTCAGGCGGAGTGAAGGCAATCGGCAATTATGCTCCAGGTATGATGCCGTCCAAGGATGCAAAGAAAGCCGGCTTTGCTGAGATTATCTATCTTGACGCTGCCCATCACAATTACATCGAAGAAGTAGGGGCTGCCAATTTCTTTTGTGTCAAGGATCGCAAACTCCACACTCCTGAATTGACAGGCACCATTCTGCCAGGGATTACACGTGATTCAATCATTCAATTGGCACGACATCGCGGTTATGAGGTCACGGAGGAGCGAGTATCAGTCGAATTTGCTATGCAAGCCGATGAAGCCTTTTGCTGTGGAACAGCAGCGGTCATCTCCCCAATCGGTTCGATAGAGCATGGAGAGCGCAAGAAGATCTACTT
>CAZMJD010000016.1:11164-13119 GCA_964566385.1 uncultured Candidatus Poseidoniales archaeon
AAGGAGGGGTGGGCCCCATCACGAGAGAGTTGTATAATGCCCTAGTGGGAATACAGACTGAGTTGGCGAAAGATCCGTTTGGATGGTTACACGAGGTGGAGCTCGACCCATCTTTGGCTTCCCAGTAGAGATCAGATCATTTCGCGGGCAGCTTCCGTATCATCGACAGTAAAGGCGATGATTGCAGTATCTTCGTCTTTGGCCATGATGTATAGTGAACTGATGTTGATGCCTGCATTCCCCATTGTCCTGCTGATAGCTGCGAGTGAACCAGGTTTGTGGGGGACGCTGATCTGAAGTACGTCATTTGTATGATATTCATGTCCAAAACCATCCAGCACTTCCATCGTACTCTTCGGGTTTTCCGTAACGATTGCCACAACAGCTCCTGTTGCAGTCAATGCGCAGGCGGTCAGTAGGTTAACCCCCTTCTCAGCAAGGGCTTCGCAGAGTGTAGCCATCTGGCCGGGCTCATCAGGTAGTTTGATGCAGTATTCAGTCAACATCAATGCCCACGATGAATTGTGGACTTTTCACACTATCCGCACTTCGACGATTGTGATGCGGCAACTCATGTTGCATTTGTCACTGCGTGGTCTCAACGCCGCCGCTTTCTCTTACCGGATTTATTCCTGGTCTGAGAACTGCGGCGCTGGTTCTGTCTGAGACGTCGGGATTGTTGCTTCTTCGCACTACGTTCCTGCTCCCGCTCATCCTTACGCTGATCCACAACCTGTTCTCTCCATGCTTTCCCGACATGAAGCATCAAACCCTCTTTATTCATGTCATCTCCGAGTGTGCGCTTCACATCATTTGTGGATACCCACAGCCTTCCTTCCTTGGCCCATGGGCGCTTGGGGTGTGAACAATCAGCCTCTCTCTTCACTCTGATTCCAAGAGAACGGGTCGTCCGTGCTAAATCATCAAGATTAGGTGAGGGTACAGCAGCGTTCTTCGGAACTCTTCTCCCTTCGGAGCGCGAACGTCGAATGTCAAAATAAAGCGGCCAGAGCACCATTCTGTCTGGGTTTCCACCCACCATTACTCGTCACCTATCAGACTCGAACACCGTTGACAACGCCGTCCTGCCCAGGTCGGGAAGTGATTCGCACTTGTCCAACATCTGTATCGACGACCGAACCTTTGGTGAGGATGTTACGTCTAATGTAGTTAGGATCAGCTGGAGACTCTACCACAGTTCGCAATGCCGCTTGCTGAGTCGACCCATCTTCAGGATTCGAGACGTTGATGTTCCTAGCATTCAGAACTCGAACCCTCTTGTTGTCCCCTCGAGTCCGATAATGCTTGTTTTCGCCTTTCCCTATGTTCGCATCCTGCTTTTCTGAAGCGATTTCATTCCGTCGCTTTTTGCGAGAAGATGCACGTCGACCACCCGAGGGTTTCCGCCGCGAAATCCCATGCCATTGTGCCACCTCTCGTGCCTCCGCACGGTGGCGACCGTCACAGCATATTTGAAGGCATCCGCGAACGATGAGCACCGGCATCGCCATGAACTCCCGTGCGAACCGGGGTTCATGACGGCGCCTATCGGGCTCCGGCATCGGCATGCAGTGCGTCGCAAGGCAGTCGGGCCACTACTGGACAGGCTGATTGAGGATTTTCATCTTGATCCGAATCTTGGTTCCGGGCAGATCGAGCGAGCAGAATGGGGTGATTGGACCGTACTCCTCATCAACCGTATCCCATGGGTTGTTGAGATCATGTCGCCGGCCGGCCGCCCCTGTGTATCCCTCACTCTCCGCGGATTGTTAGCTCAATCTCCTTCTGTTCGCTGGGTTGAGGTTGACAGGGGGGCGGTTCCTTTCTTGTTGAATGGGGCAGATTGCATGGTCGCTGGAGTCCATGATGCCGATCCGAACATCCTTGCTGGCGATTTGGTCTGGATTCGCGATCAGGAACACAAGAAACCCCTTGCTCTTGGTTGGTCCTTGTTG
>CAZMJD010000016.1:13129-16193 GCA_964566385.1 uncultured Candidatus Poseidoniales archaeon
ATGTACCTGAACTTGTGGATTCAATGAATGGGAAAGGTGTGCAGACAGTTCATTGGATCGGTGATGAACTATGGTCCCTGGAGGCATGAAGGTGTCGTTTCAGCGGTTTGAGAAAATTGCCGTCATAGGTGCTGGCAGTTTCGGCACGGCTATCGCACATCATCTCGTTCAACGCCCTCCTGAGAAAGTAGGTTCTGTGATTCTCTATGGACGGAATGCTGAGGTCGTCGCATCGATCAATAAGGATCATCGTCACCCCCTCCATTCAAATGGATTTGAACTCCATGCCGATCTCAAAGCCACAGATGAACTTGGCAAGGCTATTGAGAATACAGACTTGATCGTCTTTGCAATCCCCACGTCGAGCATTGCTGGCGTTGTCAATGCCTTACAGCCACTGGTTGATTCCAACGTGGTCGCGATCAATCTTGCGAAAGGCCTTGATGCATCTTCATTGACTCCCATCTCCGAGGTTTTGCGACCAATGTTCAAACGGAGACAGGCTGTGCTTTCGGGCCCATCTTTCTCTGATGACGTTTTCAATCAACATCCAGTTGGTTTGACACTTGGTTGCCATGATCGCTCTCTTGCACGTCGGCTTGCAGATCTCTTCAATACCCCTACCTTTGACGTTAAAGTGTCAACAGATCTTGTTGGCGTTGAAATTGGTGGAGCTCTGAAGAATGTCTTCGCTCTTATTTCCGGATTGATCGAAGGTGTGGGAGCAGGTGCGTCTGTGAAAGGAGATTTCATCTCCCGTGCGATGGTTGAGATGCGAGATATAGGCCTGTTCTTAGGAGGTCGTTGGTCGACATTCTCTGGACGCTCTGGACTTGGAGATCTCGTTACTACGTGTTCAGATCATAGTCGCAATTATCGATATGGTGTGGCTTGGGCCGATGCTTGGATCAAACATGACGGTGCTGAATCAAAGGAACGTCGTGAAGCCGCCGATGAAGCAGGCAGGCAGGCCAGTGGTTCGAATACAATCGAGTCACTATCAACTCTTGGAGTGGTACATACGATTGTCGATCGCGCCAAGATGCATACTCCCATTGTGCATGCTGGGTGGCGTGTTCTGGTTGATACCTCGCTTAACGTCCAGCATCTCGTACGTGAGATTCGTCGCCTGGATATTCGCCGTCATCGGGAAGGCGCAAGCCCATTACAAATTCTCATGCATTCCCTCTTCCCTCGTCGGGTCTTTCGCCGGCGATATTCATCGAAGAAGCGTCGTCGCTAACTATTGTCATTCACTGACATCACCGAATTGTTTGTGCTCGATAAGCCGTCGTATCAATCTCTCAATGTCAGGTGACCATGTGTCGAGCTGAAGTTGGAACGAACGTCTTCGTTCATCGAGGGGTTCAATTAAATCTCCAAGGAAACGCAGGTCAGATGGCACGATAGGTAGTGGTTGCTTGATCGTTCCTTTGGCGTCAAGCGTCCATGTCAATTCATTCAGCGAGAGTGTGATTCCCTTTGCTAGATGAATCGATGTCTCGGCATCGGATTCACTGACGATACGTCCAACCCCCAATCTTTCGATTGTCCATGCAGTGCGCTCGGCGGCTTTCTTTGGCACTTCGAGCGTAAGAAATGGAAGTTGCGAACGTGCCTCATTCTGACGTATCAGGTCCTCCAACCCTCGCTTTAGCCTCTTGCCTATACTTTCACTTCCTTCCTGATAGTCCCCATCTCAGTACTAGGTTGTGGGCTAGATCAGCGTAATCCTTTCCGCCATTACTTGATGGTGCATGAACTTGGATAGGAAGCCCCTCTGCGTTTGCCTCAGCCACACTGATGTTACGTCGAATCGGTGGTTCGATCACAAAGCGCCCAAAACTGTCCCTGAGTTCGCGAGCAACCTGTGCATTGAGGCGGGTAGGTGCATGCATCGTCAGAACGACCGCGTCTATTCCTAAGGCTGAATTCAGACGCTTGCGCACTTCTCTCATTGTTTGAGTGAGCATAGCGAGACCTTCTAGAGCGAAGTATTCGGTTTGGACGGGTATGATTACACCGTCAGCGGCTGTCAAGGCAGAAATTGTGGCGGCGCCAAGTGAAGGTGGTGTGTCAATTAGAATGATGTCATATTCTTCTCTGATTGTGGCAATCGCCGCAGAAAGTCTCCGTTCCCTTCCCATTTGTCCCGTCAAACGTTGCTCAAGATCGATTAACCTTTGATCAGCAGGGATGAGATGAAGGCCCTCAAGAACAGTCGACACCCTTGCTTCAGGCGTTTTCTCCGGTTCGAAGAAGATGGTATGAGCTCCAAGCTTCAGACTTCCTTTGTCAATTCCCAACCCCGTTGCACAATTCCCTTGTGCATCTGTATCAATGATCAAGACCTTTGCTCCATGTCTAGCAAGGTGCGCTCCCAGATTGATGATTGTGGTCGTCTTAGCGACTCCTCCTTTTTGGTTGGTGATGGCCACAATGCGAGCAGATCCCTTTGGAGTTGGCCCGCCTTCAAAGAGCCCAGCATCGGGTCGCATGGAGGAATGTGACTCCATACTATCCCTCCCTGTTCGTCTGAACCCATCCTACGACACGTCCTGTATCTGCGTCCATGAGTGCTCTGAACTCTCTTTGCTCGTCACCGACCCTTTCATCAATGATGCAAACGATGTTGATTTCGCTGATCCCTCGTTGTGTATCTAAGAGGTCAACTGAGATTTTCAATCCAGCAGCGAGATATCCAAATTGCACGTCTTCGGTAAACCGTGAGGAATTGAGTGGATCACTCAGGAGTGCCGATAATTCTGGATGTGCTTCCTCATCAAGGAATCGCTGCCGTCCAAGTTGTAGATTGATGGTCCTCCCCATGTCTTCATTACGATCAGCTGGAGCAAGTGCAGCATCAGTTTTTGTTTCCTGTTTTGTGTGAGCGCATGCTGTGATATCACTGAAAACCACGCGTGACCACCCCGCTTCTCGATCTCTTCCACCACTCTTTGGTCTCGCCCAAGATAGATTCCATCCTTCTTCCTCTTCCAATTCGATTGCTCGCCAAATTACTCCACCATCAGCCAATGCCTGCTTCACGAGACTGTCATTGTCA
>CAZMJD010000017.1:0-14918 GCA_964566385.1 uncultured Candidatus Poseidoniales archaeon
GTCAACAATGAAGGAGAAAACATCTCAGAACAAAGGTGCCGGGAGCGGGGCTCGAACCCGCGACCTCCGGATGTCTCAGGCATCTCAGAGGGGTTGTGCGCTCACATCATGCCTATCGAAGGCTACCCTATGAGTCCGGCGCGCTACCAACTACGCCACCCCGGCTGCATGGTCTGACTTGACTCATATCTATGAAAGGCTTGGTCATAAGCACGACGTTGATGTACGGAATGGAACTTGTGAGAGCATGAGCGGCAAGGACTTACCCCCCGCGGGCCAATATGTTCAGGTGAGACGTCGCTCACATGAGGGTGTCACCGAACATACGGGAATGGTCATCGAATCGCAACATGCGGAACAACTGACCATGCGTTTAGTGAACGGTTATCATCTCGTGGTTGATATCAAAGATCTTGACTGATGGGGATTCATCGATGAAGTAGATTCATCGAGACAATTATCATCGCCCAATCGTCCCGAGATAACCCACGATTTACCCTCTGTCCGACTCATTCACACCGGCGGAACGATTGCTTCGCAGGTTGATTACGAAAGCGGAGCAGTTCAAGCAAGGTACTCCGCTGAAGAACTCCTCGACAGTGTCCCACAGATTGCGGAAATTGCCAATCTCTCTACCGACCAGTTGTTCAACAAGTGGTCTGATGACCTACGGACCAAGGATTGGAATGCTATCATTCAAGCTACAAAAAGGGCATTCGATGAAGGGGCTCGAGGGGTTGTCATTGCTCATGGTACTGACACAATGCACATGACTGCAGCGGCAGTGGCTTTCGCTTGGTGTGGAAAAGGAGGGCGGCCACCTGGCCCTATCGTCTTCACTGGTTCCCAACGATCATCGGATCGTGGTTCCTCAGATGCCTTCGTCAACTTACGTGCTGCGATTGAATGGGCTGCCAAGGGGCCAGAACCAACTGGAGAAGGCGATGGAACAATCATCGTCATGCACGATTCACTCGATGGAGGGAAAGTTGCAGTAATCTCAGGATTAAGTGCACGGAAGATGCACACGAGTGCACGTGCAGCCTTCGCTTCGATAGGGAGAGAAACATTGGCTAATCATGACCTGCATGCCAGTGAATGGGACATGCCTGAACCAGAAACGAGTGATCGTTCCATCACTGATGAGCCGGATCATTTTCTCACCGACCTGCGGATTCTACAGAGCATGGCAGGACCGTTTCTCCTCGCCGAGCATCTCAGCCAACCAGAAAATGTTGATGCACTCATCATCCATGGAACTGGACTTGGTCACCTCCCGCTTGATGTAATCGAAGCAGAGGGCATGAATGGGGACATCGCCCGGAAGCTAGCAAGCTACAAAGAAGCTGAAGTCCCCGTTTTTGTGGTTCAGCAGTGTATTCGAGGACCCATCAATCTTGATGTGTACAGCAAGGGTCGAATGATGCAGGAATTAGGGGTTGGTCCTGCTCGAACTACGATGGCACCAGATACCGCCATCGTCAAGGTTGCATACATCCTCGGGCATAAGGAATTCACAGGTGACCTACACGCTGCCTATCAAGAGAATCTGGCAGGTGAAATGACACAAGCGTTGCATACCCCTGAAGGATGGTGAAGAGATGGTCAGGCCAAGCGATGAACTCGACATGCGCAGGAAACGAATTCTGAGATCACCTGATCTCGAACGCACTGAACGCGTTAGAAAATCCGGTAGAACATTGGCAAGAGAGCGTATCGATGGCTTACTCGATGAGGGTAGTTTCGTGGAGATTGATAGTTTCGTTACGCATCGAGCCAATGAACACGGCATGTTCCAGAAATTTACACCTGGAGATGGTGTTGTATGTGGTCATGGCACCATACAAGGCCGGCACGTGCATGTCTTCGCACAGGATTTCTCAGTACATGGTGGAGCAATCGGAGAAGCCCACGGCATGAAGATCGCGAAGATAGTGGAAATGGCAGAGCGTTCTCGCACACCCTTGATTGGATTTTGGGACGGTGGAGGTCAACGCGCCAATGACGGTATGCCTGCGCTGGCCGGAAGTGGAGTCATGCTCGATCGACTCGTGAGATGCTCGGGACAGATTCCAATGATTGCTGTTGTTCTTGGCCCTGCCGTGGGAGTATCTGCTCTGGCTGCAGGGCTTGCTGATGTAGCCATCCTTGGTGAGAAGCTTGGGCAGTTGTTCATGTCAAGCCCCCTTGAGACGCCCGAAGTGATCGAGCAAGACCTCGATGCAAGCAAGGTGGGGGGAGCTGCAATGCACGCTAGCCGTTCAGGTATCGCAGATCTGGTCGCCACCTCCTTGGATGAGGCCGTTGACATGGTCATCTCAGTACTGGAATATCTTCCAGACCATTGCGAGGCGATGCCCCCACGTCAGGAGAATGACGATCCAGTCGACCGTGATTGCTCGACTCTGAATGCGATGATACCAGACCACCCGAATTTACCCTATGATATGCGTGAGATCATCGAAGAGGTTGTTGATGAAGATTCATTCATGGAGCTCTTTGAAACCTATGCCGAGAACATCGTCATCGGATTCGCGCACATAGGCGGAACTGCCGTAGGCATAGTCGGTAATCAACCACAGGTACTGGCAGGATGTCTGGACATCGATGCTTCAGTGAAAGCTGCCCGCTTCATCCGGACTTGTGATGCATTCAACCTCCCAGTCGTGACATTTGAGGACGTGCCTGGATTCCTACCAGGTACCGTTCAGGAATGGGGTGGCATCATCCGGCATGGTGCCAAGCTTCTCTACGCCTATGCGGAAGCGAGTGTTCCGAAGCTCACTGTAGTGACACGAAAGGCCTACGGCGGAGCATATCTGGCGATGGCATGTAAGCATCTGAGATCGGACCTCAACGTCGCTTGGCCAACTGGTGAGCTAGCTGTGATGGGGGCCGAAGGTGCTGTGAACATCATACATCGCCGAGAGATTGCTGCAGCTGAACCCGAGGAGAGGGAGAAAGTTCGAAGTGAACTTGTGCAGGCTTACAAGGACAAATTCGGCGACCCATATGTCGCTGCTCGACACGGTTGGCTCGACGATGTCATCGAACCGGCAACAACTCGACGTCGCCTTGCAGATTCGCTCGCTCTGTTCGCGAGCAAGCGAGAATGGCAGCCACCCCGAAAACACGGCAATATACCGCTGTAAGGATGAGCGTGATTAGGAACATATGAACGGTAAGTGGACTCTATTCTGGAAATATACAATAGACACGTTATTGTCGAATTATTGATTCCATGGCAGGCGATCCTAGTAGCCTTAGGCTCGTTGGTGCAATCTTACTTACTGCTGTTGGAGCAATGACCCTCTTTTTTGTAAGAAGAAATGAAAAATTAGAGTGGAATGAACGATTGGCAGCTCACTTTCTTTGTTGGGCATTCATCATCAAAGGATTTGGAGGGATTTCAGGGAACTATGCAATACAGTGGTTTGAAGATGGGAACACAGAGGGTGGAAGCCCATTCTGGTTCTATCTGGCAGGAACTTTGACGAGCGATTATGTCTTTGAAATGTTGTTCATGGCCCTCGCTTTTGTGTTTCCAATACCAATTCTTCGAAAAATAGAACACCTCAAACTCGCATATGGACTCATCATTGCACTTACTGCCTTGCGTTACGTGATGTTTGTTCTTGGAATACCCTTGCACACCATTATTGACATGTATGGATTGTATTATCTCGTATGTGGATTGATATGGTGTACAATCTATGTCAAATTTCGATTATTGGATGATGATGCCGCAAAAGAGAGTTCAGCAAATATAGCAAATGTCGCGGGGCTGCTTTTCATCTTTGTAGCAGGCCACCACCTCCTGAATTGGGCAGGATTGGTCTTCCGTGCGGACTATTTCTTGTACATCGAGATGATGGGAAATTTGTCTGGGCGGGCGGCAGATTACTGGTGGCAAGCACTGAGCACCTTTACAATAGCATCTGGATTATTCATACTCGGCATTGAGATCTATCAAGCAACGAAGGGAGATACTTCCCCGCTGCTCTACATCTCGTTGGCATACTTCGTCGTGGGCCTGATTGGCTACACAGTTTTAGCCGGCTCGAATTCTTCTGCTGTGTGGTGGAAGACTGGTGGAGACAGCCTTCAAGCCACATGGATCACATTAACCAACAGCATGCACTTTACAATGATTCGACCGATCATTGGCGTCTATATCATGTTGAGATATGGGTTGTTCGATGCGACTGATGAGATGAAACCGAAAGCGAAATTGATGGTCATCATTCTCATTGTCATTGCAACCTCTGCCCTCTTAGAGTTGATTCAAGCGATTCTACCACTCAATGAGATGTTCACTGCAGTTCTACTGGGCGTTCTTGTTGCATTTGGAATCGGTTGGGAAGAGAAATCTTTCGATAAGCTCACCAATGCATCCAAGCAGATGAGGGAAGGGTTGGATGTGCGGTGGTTCCCTGAATTTACAATCTCAAAACATACTTTCACCATGATCGACCGATCTATGGCCATCATGTTGGTTTTTGTTGCCGCCCTCTCTTTGTTAGTGTGGCATACCGATGTGTTCTATGACTGGGCAATGAGGCAGCAATAAGGAGGAAGAGTATGTCTGAGAAAAACATCCTTGCCGATATATTCGGACAGGATGAACCGAAGATGAGATATGTCCTATACTACGGACTCGTCATCTTCATGCTAGGATATCATGCCACGGCGTATTTCTTCCTCAATGCCGAGATGATCAAAGGACGTTACGACATTGACACCTACTCGATAACATTCACAGAAAATCAGTCCACAGAGATCAATCAGGCTTATGGACAAGATGATGGAGAACCGATATACATTGAATTCGAAGCTGATGATAGTCTATTTGTAACGCATTCAGGATTTGGTTACTTGATGGTGACTGTTTCATACCAAGAAACATCACAAATCCCCTTCGATCAATGCGATTCAGTGAGTGTGAGCATCCCCCCAACAGGAGCAACGGCAGATTGGCAGAATGACAACAATACACTCGCCGGGTCTTCGGATGACTGTTCAGATATTCTTCTCCATGTAGTCGTATATCCAGAGTATTCTGGAGACGAGAGAATTGAAAGTGAAGGCACCTCTGAATCAAACGCAGAACCGTGGTTGAACAAAAACAATGGCAAAGGCACGTTCACAATCGAGATTGATGTTTCAGCAACAAGCCCTGGCCCATCACCTACACCACAGGACAATGGCGAAGAAATCACAGTGACATGGACAGCAGTATTCTTTGACGTAACTGCAGAACTTCAGTGATCCGTGATGTGATCATTACTCATCGTTCCGAGATCGTATTGGCGAACCTGAAGAGAGGGTACAAAATCCAGTAGCCAGAATCAAGGTGAATGCCGTGGCAATGACTCCAAAGGAGGGTATCGCTTCTTCCTGTGATGATGCTGTATTGTTCTCTGTGACGTCCTTCACGACCGAGAAAGTGAACGACTGAGATGCTGCACCAAGGTCATCCACAACAGTTGCCGAGAACATATCTGCATCTAGGCCACCCACAAGATAGGTATCACAACTCGATGGCGTGCCAGGGATGACGGGCATGCAAGTGAACGTGAAAGAATGCTGTACAGCACCATCAACAACAACCAAGTGCATGGGATAAGGGCCGTCAATATCCATGACCGTCACGATAACTTGTGGTCCTAGGACTGTTTCCTCAGCTCTGATTCCCGAAGTTGAAGGAGGATCATTAACTGGCGTCACCTTCAGTACAAGATCGACAGTGGTCGTGCCGTTGTCTGAAACCAGATTCAAAACCCAGCCCATCACATCCTTGTCATGGTCCTGATCAGTACGAACATGCACGGTGTGATCAGTTACCTCCACCACCGCTCCAGCATCTCCTGAAATCACTTCTACCATCCAGCTCGCACCATCAGGGTGGCTGACAATCGTATCAAGATCAAGAATTCCCACCTCGTCCTCAACCAGATTAAGAGTGATGCTGGGAGGAGATGAAGGCGCATCTGGCATCGCCTCGATGTATATCGGGATATCCAGACTGACCGAAGGTGTCGTGCCATCACTAAGATTCAGGGACAATCTCTCTGAACCAAAGGCATTCGGCGCAGAAGCGATGAACAGTTCCGAGCCCACAACATCAACAAGTATCAGTTCTCCAAAAGAGGAGGATTCAATCACAAGAGGAGTCCCTTCAGGATCAGCGCAGATGGTTCTCAAATCGATGTTGATAGGGGGAGCGTCCTCAATGATGTTCCATACCTCAGGAGATGTGCACTGAACTGGTGCGTCCTTCTCGATGACCTTGACGAGCACATCAGAAGTTACCGTTGTCGGAGTGAGTCCATCGGTTCTGACAGAGAGGCGAAGAGAATGCTCTCCAACCGACGTATCATCACCGGTATGATTGAGAGATAAGACTCCATCAACAATCGTCGCCTCAACAAGGTTGAACGGACCATTGAGCCATTCGAACCCGGTTAGAGTCATGTCCTGTCCATCTGGGTCTTCTGCAACTTCCATGGCACTGAGAGTGGCAGAACCACGCTGTTCGATTTCGAGTGTGATATTCTCTATGGGCTGAGTAGGAGTGTCAGAACGATCGAAGTTGAAGTAGAACGTATGTGGGACTCCATCCACGAGCACTAAGAGAGTCAATTTATTCGGACCCGGTGGGAGTATATCGGCAGGACCTGTAATCTCTAAACTGACCTGATTGCTATCATATCGAGCTGAGAGGTTTTGCGAACAGTCATTGTTGTCGGCTAGGCAACGAGATATGAGAACTTCATTGACCAACGTATCGCCTATGTGAGCCAGGTCTATGTCAGCATCGATGAAATCATCATGGTTCAGCACCACCTCATAGGGCAGGCGAATACTAGAGGAGGTCAATCGCGCCCCGATGATTCTCTCAGAAGTGTAAGCCGATGGGTCCATAGGTTCGGACAACATATCAGGACGTGCAGTAGCTCCCAACCATCCACTAGTCTCTGCACTCCCGCTCACCAATTCAGCGAAAGGTACCAGCCGCGACATGGCGTGTTCATGCTGTGCCTCAAGGCCCATCGTCGGATCACCATCTCCTAGCCTATCAAGAAATGAAGGATCATCAAGATACTGCACATGATTAGCACCTAAGACCTCCGCTATATGATACCCCGTCGGTAGGGTGGTTAATCTCGAGGATATCAGAGACGTCGCATCTGTCTCCTCATCCATTGTTCCTATGAGATGAATCTCAAATCCAAGAGTGGGGCCAGAAATCGCAGACCAACTCAAGCCCTCAGGTGGAGGCATCGTTCCAAGTCCAAAGAGGGCACCTATTCGACGGTCTGACGATTCATCTGACTCGAAGAAAGAGCTATCCGAGATTGAACACGCTAGGCCCGCACCGACTCCATGCCCTGCCAGAAGGACGTTCTTTGCAAGTGTGATGTTCGCTTCTTGAGCGAGGAGCGATTCGGTCCGGTTGACCATGCCGATCAGGTCGCTGGCCATCCTCTTTGCAGAGGAGGTCTCCGACCAATCGATAAGGATGGCAACAATACCACTCTCAGCCAGCCCTCTTCCCACCCACTCATAATCATCCACATCACGTCCGTCGTCGGCGATGAATACAACGACAGGAAGGGGATTTTGAAGGCCTTCAGTCCCATTACTCAATCGAGGGTATAAGATCCAACCATCATCGACCCACTGGGGGGTGTTTTGAGCATCAACCGATTGTACATCATGTGGAGCAGCCCCTTGAACGAAACCGAACGGCAGGCAAAGGCAGGAGATGAGAATGGCGAGCCAGCGCGGCCGCATTGAAGGGCTAACCACAGCAGAAGGTGTACCGACGTGCACTTCAACCGAGCGGTTCGCTGTGCCTCATTCACCAATGAACCCTAGTATTGTTGGGTATAGCGACCGATAGCCTAACGTCAACGGGCATCAGAGCCCTGTGTATGTCTGATGACCTCACCATTGCGAGAGCGGCGGAGATGCTGCCGATAGATCAAGTGGCTTGGAAGATGGGGCTTGGCATTGAGACGATTCGCGTCTATGGGGAACACATGGCAAAGATTCGGTGGCAAGCTATCGAAGATCGGATCAATGCACCACGCGGTGCGTTGGTACTCGTGACATCTTGTAGCCCCACTCCATTCGGCGAAGGGAAGACGACACAATCGATAGGTTTGGCTCAAGCCCTCAATTCTCTCGGCCGGTCGAGTGCCTGTACACTTAGAGAACCATCAATGGGGCCAGTCTTCGGACTCAAAGGTGGTGCAGCTGGAGGCGGTCATGCCCAAGTCATCCCGATGGACGAATTGAATTTACATTTCACAGGGGATTTTCACGCAATCAGTGCGGCACACAATCTTCTGGCAGCGATGATCGAGAACCATATCCATCACCGACTTGAACCCCGATTAGAAGTTGGGCGGGTGACATGGCCTCGAGTAGTAGACATGAATGACCGTTCATTAAGGGAGATAGTTGTAGGTCTTGGGGGACCTGAGAATGGAGTGGCTCGTCAGACTCGCTTCGATATTACTGCGGCCTCAGAAGTCATGGCCATTCTATCACTTGCCAACAGCCCTGCCGATCTGCGAGAGAGGGTAGGACGCATCATTGTCGGCGAAGATCTGGAGGGTGGACCGGTTACTGCTGAGGACATAGGTGCTGCAGGTGCCATGGCCCTACTCCTCAGAGAGGCGATTCTACCAAATCTGATTCAAACACTGGAACAGACACCTGCTTTCATTCATGGTGGCCCATTCGCCAACATCGCTCATGGAAATTCGTCAGTGATGGCAGATCTGGCTGCTGTTGCCTGTACAGACATCGTCATCACAGAAGCTGGCTTCGGATCAGACTTGGGAGCTGAGAAATTCTTCCACATCAAGGTTCCAAGCAGTGATAGACCTGCAGATGCTATCGTACTCAATGCCACAGTACGCGCCATGAAAATGCACGGAGGTGCATTCTCAACGTCGGCGTCCCAGCGACCCAGCAAAGAAGACATTGAACGAGAAGACGTCGCTTCAGTTCGAGATGGTGTTCGAACGAACCTGACACGCCATATCCAGAACCTGCTCCGATTCGGGCCTCCAGTCATCGTAGCTGTGAACAGATTCTCTACAGATCATCCATCCGAACTCAAGGCATTGGTCGAAGAAGCCCGAGCGGCAGGTGCACATGACGCAGTCATCAGCGAAGTCCATACTCGTGGTGGAGAGGGCGGACACGATCTGGCCCGGGCAGTCATCGCCGCCACAGAAGAACACATCGCGAATGGGCGTCCATTCACACCAATCGTCACCCCTGGAGCAAGTATCATGGAATCAATTGAGACAATCGCCACAGAAATCTATGGAGCAAAAGGAATCAGCCTGAGTAAACGTGCTCAGAAGTCACTGGAACGAATCATCTCATGGGGCCACGAGACGGTTCCAGTCTGCATGGCGAAGACGCAATACTCATTTTCACATGATCCAGCATTGCTGGGAGCCCCCGAGGAGTTCATTCTCCCCATCGAAGATATACGCCTGAATGCCGGTGCTGGTTTTGCAGTCGTGCTATGTGGTTCGATCATGACCATGCCGGGACTTGGAAAAAGACCCGCCGCGAGTGATATGGACCTCGACCCTTCAGGAAATATCACTGGTGCCTTCGGTTAGTCAAGCCATGATCAAAGGGTGAAGGAGACCATCGACCATGCAACTGGTGAAGGATTCCGGAGAAAGTCTGACTCTCAGGATAAGAAGCATCGATGGGCTCTGGGCGCTTGCCACAATGCTGCGAAAAGGACAGCGAATAGGTATGCTTGGTGCACGCAGGGATACAACGACTGGAAGAAGCGTTACCGAAGATGGACGTTCGAAAGCTGCTGAACGCAGGTCAATGAGGATTGAATTGGCCGTCGAACAGGTGGAACACCAACCCTTCTCAGATCGTCTGCGAGTCCATGGTACGATCACAGATGCCCCAATTGATCTTGGAGCTCATCATACCCACCTCATCAGCATCGGTGACAAATTGGATGTGTACGATATGGAGATGTGGACACCGGATGACAGAGCGCTACTGAAGTCAACCATAGCAGTTGCATCAAGCGGACGAATCATCGTGGTCGTTGTTGAGGCAGATGAGATCACGACACATCTGTTGTCGATGAGCGGTTGGAAAGAATTGGATCACAAAACTCTGAGAGGAGGAGGGAAGAGAGCGTCGAATGCCGATAGTGTTCTCTCAGGTTTCATTCACAGCGCTGCTAGTGCGCTCATCCAGACGTTGACGCCAGACTCGGACCTTCATCTCCTTGGACCTGGTTCGTCAAAACAAGCGTTGGATCTTGAGTTGAGTTCTCTCGGACATCGAGGAAAGAGGGTACTGGTGCCGACGAACTCGGGAGGACGATCAGCTCTGCACGAATTTCTTTCAGGTTCGACCGGTAATCAAGCCATCACCGAACACGCACTTGCTAAAGCGACGACATTGATGGATGAATCATTGCGAAGAATCGCCACCAATGGTGCCGTCGTATATGGCATGGATGCAATCCAACAGGCAGCAGAGGAAGGGGCCATCGAGACCTTGCTCATCGATGCAGAACACCTGAGGAGTGGAACTGATACATCAGAGCTCAGTGATCTAGTTCGAGCTACTGGAGGGGATATTGTCCAGTGTCCATCTCACCATGACGCTAGTGAAGAACTGCTTGGTCTGGGAGGATGTATCGCGCTCCTACGTTGGAAAATAGAGCCTTAACGCACCCACATATCGCCAACAGAAGGCATCCGGACGTATCCTGTATATGCTCCCTTCCTGTGATCACTCCGCTCACGCATCCAATTAGAGTCAACATGGTCAGCGGAAGTATTTCGCTCATCACGGGGAAGATGAGATACATCAGGAAGAGGGCCATTCTCCTTCGCACCCTCGATCATCCTCATTTGAGATGTAGCGACGAAATCTGGCCGCATTGTTTTTGCTCTGCGACTCTCTTCGATATCACCTGCGGCCGAACTCTGTGCCATCATTCCAGCGCGATCGATGTTGGCGGGCATACTTCCTCCACTAGGAGATTTGGATGTATGAATTGGAGGCCTGGGCGGCATTTTCATCTCTTCTGGATGGCCACCTAGGCTCTCTCTAAATCGATCCGAGAACCTACTCATCAAATTCACCTAATGCTTCACGACCTCATTGGGATCATCACCGGCTTCGATGCTGAATTCACCCTGTTCTGATGGGAAGACCTGATCCAACATGGCTGCCTCATCCTCATCGATGTAGCCATCATCGAGCACTGCGAGAATTTCCTGACGCTTCTCCTTACCCAGATCGAGATGATCCATTGCTCTGGTGATGATACGCATCTCAGTGTCATTCGGTACACAACGCTGATCCTTATGGGCAACATCGAAGGCTGCACGGGCAGCGACAAGGTATGCCTCGGCCTCGGTGATGCCAAGCTCACTCATGTAGCGAGTAATCGTCTTCTGCTCAGCGCGGGAGAAGCTACCATCCTCTAGGGCTTCTTGATAGATCTCACGTAACGAGCGAACACGCTCTTGCATCAGAACGCCGATTGGACGAGTTGCCTCGATATTCTCAAAGACGATCTTGAGGATGACTGTCACAGGGGCTGATAGAATCATACCAATCGGTCCCCAAATCAAGCCACCATAGGCAAAGGCTAGTAACAAGAGGACTGGGCTTACATCGAGTTTGTTTCCAGTCCACTTGGTCTCAATCACTGAACCCCAAAGCTGCTGATTAATAGCAATCAGTGAGGTTACAACTACGCCAGATACCACTTGACTGACTTCAATGACGAAAAAGAAGTTTCCAGGTACCAAGAATGAGAGGACAATTGGAGGCACTGAGGCGACTAATGAACCCACATATGGAACATAATTGAATAAAAACGCGATCAATCCCCAAACGAACCAAAGGGGTACTCCGAGCAACAAACAAATGGCACTGGTACAGATTCCTGTTCCAAGACTAACATTCGTCTTTGTTCCAAGATAAGCATTGATGCTCGTCTCAATCTGTTTTGATACTGCAACAACTTGAAGGGCGCGCTGAGATGGAAAGGCCCTCGCAACACGTGCTTCAAGCAAAGGTACCTCATAGATGATGAACGCGAGGAAGAGAATCATGGTCAATGTAGAGAATACCGCACCACCGGCTGCTCCAATGAAGTCAGCCTGCATTGAAGGGGTAATGATTGCGTCAAGCGAGTTGTAGTCACTAACATCAATCACACCCCGGTCATTCGCCCAAGCCACAATGCTCTCAAAATTCTTTGTCAATTCGTTACGGGCTACGTCATCAGACACCCAAGACTGAATATTCCATATGGCTGCAACAAAGACTAGGCCAACAAGTACCACGAAGCCGATGACTGCGAAAAAATAACTCAAGCCCATTCCAAAAGGGGTGCGGTCGTACAACCATATCGCAACTGGTTTGAGGATGAAATAGACTAGAAGGGCCATGAGGAAAGGCTGGAACACTTCTGCAAGAGCATCAAGAGCCACTCCCACAACAAAGAGAATCAGTGCGACATTAGCTATCACGGGGACCCGCTGCTTCAGAAGGGACTGCATCTCATCCGAGAAGAAGGGGCCATCAAGACTCAGGTACTCTTTTTCGACGACCTCTTGTATCGCAGACTCATCGGGCATGACCCAAGCAGAACCGTTTCGCCTATCAAGGATGTTCTTAACCAAGAAGCATGAGCAAACAGCCCACTATGCCGGAAATGTGGTCTGCCATTGGGGGCGAATGCACGATTGAGGAACCATTCGCGTCGCAGCACGGCGGCATGTTCCTTGGATTCACATCTCCAACATCTACAGGCCATTGGCCTAAGGGGTGTGAAGATGTGATCCGCACCGATTCGAATTGGTTTCATGCCTATTCCTTTGGAGAGACGGTCCAGGAGATTCCCATCGAACCTCCTTCCTCAATCGATAAGTGGATCACTAAGTCAATGCGAAGGATACGTGGCGCCACCCCTGTCGTGTGGCCTTCCTGTTGGCGGCACATGAATGACGAGGAGAAACTCGGTGCCAGAGCGAGAGCTAAGGAACTGGCCAAGGCTGTTGGTACTGAGCGCAGAGACATCGTGGTCGATCTCTTCAGACAGGATTGGGATGAACAGAAACGATGTGCGGGTGAGCTGGCAATCCACGAAGTCATCGACAGTGCAATTGAACAAGGAATCCTTCGAGCTGCTCGACATCAGCCTTGGGAGGATGGATGTTTGCT
Source organism: uncultured Candidatus Poseidoniales archaeon (assembly GCA_964566385.1). Taxonomy (GTDB): domain Archaea; phylum Thermoplasmatota; class Poseidoniia; order Poseidoniales; family CAYMED01; genus CAYMED01. The sequence continues at coordinate 13,258 of CAZMJD010000017.1, forward strand.
GGTCTTCCTCAAGGCACCGGATGATGCCAGCCTTATCTCTTCACTTGCAGAGCACGGTTCGCTCGTCATTGAACGAGTATGAACAGTCAGGGTCAAAGTGTTCAAACAACCTCTGCAATCCATCCTTTGATAGATTGACGCTGAGGACCTGTGACCCTATGACCATGATTAGAAATCGAAGTGGACACACTCCACCCACGCGATAGAAGAACATCAATCACCATCTCAGCTTCATTGAATGGAATACGTTGATCATCTCTCCCATGACTAATCAATGCACGTGCAGGAGTCACATCGTCGAGACTCTCCTCGAGATCCTCGCGCCGCCATGGAGAACGACCCGACATGAACAGGAGATCTATGGGACGGTGCTCGGCCACACGGCTTACTACAGCAAGCGCAGTGGCAGCCCCTTGAGAAAAACCACCAACAACGACGTACTGAGCTTTATTCACCTGTTCAGCAAGTATCTGAATAGAGAATTCGGCCTCAAGCAGTTGTTCGTCATCAAGCATCTCTGCAGGTTCACCGACTCGCCGCCACCAACCTCGAGAAGATTTGGAAGCCAGGGCATATGGTGCATCAGGTGCCTCGACAGTCCACTCGGCACCAAAAATCTCGGATGCTAGAGGAAGGATAGAGGAACCATTTCCCGAATATCCGTGAAGAAGGAGCGCACTATGACGCTCCGACATACCAATCTCCTTCCAAGCCTTGGTCAGGCCCAAACTGTCGCCAGCACTGGGGCAATTACGAGAGCGACAATCGACATGAGCTTGATGAGGATGTTGAGGGCGGGACCACTGGTGTCCTTGAACGGATCACCGATGGTATCTCCGATAACAGCTGCATCATGAGATGCGTCACCCTTGACTGCGCCCTCAATATGACCTTGCTCGATGGCCTTCTTCGCGTTGTCCCAAGCACCACCTGCGTTGGCCATGAACAATGCCATCAGTACACCAGTAACCGTCCCACCTGCAAGCAATCCACCAAGAGCGGCTGGGCCCAGAACAAAGCCTACGATGACTGGAGCAATCACAGCCACAAGTCCAGGGGCGATCATCTCACGGAGTGCGGCTTTGGTAGAGATGTCGACACAACTTGCGCTATCTGGATATGTCACACCATCTGCTTCAATTGTGAGGGGCCACGACGTTGGATCATCGATGTCACCTTGAAAATCATCTTTCTTGGATAATGCACCTCGCATGATTGCGAACTGCCTACGAATTTCTTCGACCATATCTCCAGCAGCTTTGCCAACACTGGTCATTGTCATAGATGCGACAAGGAAAGGAAGGGCGCCACCGATCAAAAGGCCAATGACGAGGTTCGGGTCATCGAGACTCATTGTGAAATTTGTCATTTCCGTCGATATCGCAGACTTATAGGCTGCAAATAGAGCGAGGGCGGTCAGTGCTGCCGAGCCGATGGCAAAGCCCTTACCGATCGCGGCGGTCGTGTTCCCAATCGAGTCAAGACCATCTGTAATTTCACGAACATCGCTGCCAAGTTCACTCATCTCAGCGATGCCACCTGCGTTATCTGCGACAGGACCGTACGCATCGACAGTCATGGTCACACCAACTGTTGCGAGCATGCCGAGAGCTGCAAGAGCAATTCCATAGAGTCCGAAGGTTCCGCCACCCAGAGATTCG
>CAZMJD010000017.1:14928-15883 GCA_964566385.1 uncultured Candidatus Poseidoniales archaeon
AACATAGATGCCAACGGAGATGAAGAGAATAGGGATCACTACACTCTGCATACCAACGGAGAGACCTGCTATCGCATTGGTTGCAGGTCCGGTCTTTGACATCTCACCGATGTGGGGAACCGAACGAACCTTCAGGCCGAGCACAGGCTCAATACCTGTGTAGAACTCTGTCGATAGACCGATGCAGATGCCAACCACAGAACCGATGAATACAGCATGCATGGGCTCGACTGGCATGTCGAACAAAGTCAGGATTGCATAGCCAGCCGCTATGAATAATCCAGCTCCAATGAATGTCGTGTTCCTGAGGGCTGCAGCAGGATCTCCTCCCTTGAGAAGATACATCGAGAACACACCCACGATGCTCGATACCAGACCAATTGCTGCGAGCAGCACAGGCAGCATAATCAATTCGAAAGTTTTGAAACCGGCGACATCGGTGAGGGTCGCACCGATGACCATCCCTGCAATCATCGAACCGACAAAGGATTCGAAGATATCTGCACCCATTCCCGCAACATCACCGACGTTATCTCCAACATTGTCTGCGATGACTCCTGGGTTGCGTGGGTCGTCCTCAGGGATTCCTGCTTCCACCTTACCGACAAGGTCAGCACCAACATCAGCTGCCTTTGTGTAGATGCCACCTCCAACTCTTGCGAATAAGGCGATGCTGGAAGCACCCATCCCAAAGCCAGCGATGATTGAAACATCGTCCACATTGCCGAACATGACGTACATGATCGAGATACCGAGTAGACCGAGGCCTGCAACTGACAAGCCCATGACTGCACCACCATTGTAAGAGACTTCCAGAGCTGCTGCTTGGGGGTCGTCACCAGAGGCGGCCATGGCTGTTCTTCCATTGGCCAGTGTTGCTGCTCGCATGCCGATGTATCCTGCCGCAACTGAACAAGCAGCGCCAAGGAGGAAGGCGAACGGAGTCATCGGATCA
>CAZMJD010000018.1:0-14711 GCA_964566385.1 uncultured Candidatus Poseidoniales archaeon
TGGGTTTCCATTCCTGAAATATCTAAAGGGGATAGAAATCAAGGTACAGAAGTATCGATGTAGGGTGTGGGACAGGATGGGCTGTGCGTTGGTTGAACAGGAAAATAGAATGTGAACACTCAATCGGAATCGATGTCTCACCCTCAATGATTGAACGAGCAAGGGGGTTGGACGTAGGGCGTGAAGATGCGTACGTCTGTGCAAATATTCAGAAATGGATTCCAAAATCTCCAGTGGATCTTATCACATCAATGGAGGTTCTATATTATCTGAATCCGATTGATTTCTTTCTGAAATGTGTACGTGAGTCGTGGTTATTATCTGGAGGTTTATTCATAGCAGGTTTGGATCATCACCCAGATAATCCACGAAGTGAGAATTGGTCAACAGACTTGGATTTGGAAATGGATCGTTCCAATGACAATGTTTGGAGGAACAGATTGATTGACGCTGGTTTCAGTGATGTAGAGACATGGTTGAAGAAATTAGACGGAAGAAAGGATATCACACTATTCATCCAAGCTCGGAAGTTATGATTGATGAGAGAATCGTGTTCAGTTTCTGATCATGCTCATCCATCTGATCATCTGACCAGCATACCAACCGACCATTTGTAGCAATGAGAAGACCACCGGGAATCACATTGATTCGGGCCCCTTCTCGACTGCGTGCTGCTGCCCATCTCTTCAGAACCCGATGATATACGACCATCTGTTGAATATGATTCTCAAGCATCGTTGCCTCTTCATCACAAGCAGGAGTTTGGTCCTTGTTTGAAATGCACTCTTCAAGGGCGACGCGAACATCCGGGCGGGTCCATCCATCGGTCTTGATATCGATAGGCATTAGAAGGAGGTGGCCTTCATTTTGACGTAGTACGAGAATGAGGTCCACCCTCCCTGAGACTTCAACATGGACATCGTCAGTGTAGCGTTTCATCGGTCCAAAAGGCGTACTACGGATGGCATGCGGGCCATTTTCAAGAGAGAGAATCCACTCGTCAGTGAATGACCATTCTGTCCGTACGCCGACGACATCATATGGACTATCACCACGGAACATAGACCCAAGTGAACCTCGATCGATACGATTCAACATCTCTTGCAATGCTGAACCAAGTTCTGATTTATGCTCAGTAGAGGCTCTTTGAACAACTTCAGTGATTAGGTCATCATCAAGATAACGTGATGCTGCAGGCCTACACCAGTCTGCTGGAATGGCGTAACCATCGGGCGTTAACCCTGGATTAGGAAGACCTATCTCAAGCATTCGATGAAGGGCATCTCCAATGACATTCGCCGGTATTTCATCAGAAACCTCATGAGGTTTTGAGATGATATTTGAGGTGTATTCAATATCGGATGAGGAGGAATTGAGGGGACGACTCTGTTCATCAATTGAGCTAGGACTCAAACACCAGCGAAGCGGGTGCTGAATTTTGGATGTTAGTTCATTTGTCGAATCCCATTCTAATGATGTAGAGTCTTTCATCAGCTTGATCAGATCCTCGTCCTCTAACGAAGGACTTGAATCAGAACCTGTCCAATCAACATGTATCGATCTAACATGTCCTGTGACTAATCCTGCATCCGAACCCACTGCAACTGGATCAAATTTCAACACATCAATAGACTCTGTTTCATCCCCCCACACAACTGGACTCTCCTTGGTTTTCAGTACGCGCTTTGGAATCTGAACTATCTGTCTCTCCCACATTTGAGATGCCGAAACCATCGTGGAAAATCCGTTCAACCACATTTCTCCAAGACTATGCTTTCCATTTCTTGGCATGGGAACATTAAGGCAACCTTCCTTGTCAAGGAAGGTCTTCGCAGGGGCTCCTGCAACAATGAGGTGATCCTGAGCCCTGGTCGCTGCTACATAGAGCAAACGACGTTTTTCAGCAGCGTTCTGCCGCGCTACATATCGTTCAGTCTTCATCCAAAACGGCCCTGAGACAGGTGTTGATGTTGCATATGGGCGAGCACATAATGCCATCCGGTCAGGAGTCACCAGTATGTTGCTTCGCTTATCTTGTTCGTGGGAGCGCCATCCATCATCAAACAAACCGGTCAATACAACCAAAGGCGATTGAAGACCTTTCGACTTGTGTATTGTCATCACCCTCATCGTCGAAGCGTGATCAGGGGCATTTGTCGTGACTTCTACATCATGTGATTCAATGAGGTCCAGTTCGTTAGATAGTTGTGCTACTCCACTTCCTACGCGCAAACTTATCTGATGGATGAAACGCATGAATCGATCTGCATCTATCACATCTTTCGGTTGGGAAAATGCCACGAGAAGGTCACTCCAATCAAGACTGGTCTGGAGGAGTCTGAAAGCATCATCACGATGTTCAATCCAGTCACGAACCAACCACTTTCTTGGGTCATCCTCATCGAGTATTGAGAGAAGAGATTTGAAGCCATCAGTTTCAGCATTCTCGAACATCATCTTGTGTAGAGTCTTGTCATCTAAATCGAGCATAGGGGAGCGAGCCAATGTGGCAAGAGAAAGGCGATCGTGCGGTCTCGCCGCTAAATCTAGCAAGGCGCGAAGAATTTGCCCGACTGGTCGATTGAAGAGTGAACCAGTAGAATCACTGGCTACTGGCAATCCAAGGCGCTGTAATCTATCGATAAGATCACTGACATGAGTTCTTGTCTGAACGAGAATCATGATGTCACGTGGTGAATTCAACCACTCAGGGGGATGTTCAAGAAGAGTTGAGAGACGACGAGCAACAAGGTCATGTTCTAGACCTCTACCAGATGGTTCGGGAGATTTTCCAAGTCCTTGGGATTCAAGTGAGTGGTTGGGGGATTCAGAATTGATGGGAATGAGCCATTCCAAGGAACCGGCGAGGTCTGCACGAGCATCACATGGGTGAAGGTGCTGGGGGGGTGCATCCCAAATCGCATGATTCTCTACTTCATCGAACACATTGCTGACAACTTGATCAATAGTGCGAAGGAGGTCACCACGAGTACGGAAATTCTCATCAAGAGTAATCAAACCAAGAGTGCGGCGTGTGTGAATGAGGGAATCTGTATCAGATGTGCTAAGGCCATCTGTTAGTGGTAGAGTCTTGAGGTCACTATGCAATGAAGACGCACTCTGAAAACTACCCTCTGACGTTGGAGGCGTAGATCGAGGATCCCTCACAAGTTCATCCTGTACCCATGCAGGTCTAAGTGAGGTTTCTGCAGCATTAGCAGCAGCAACCTGGTCACATGCTAGGCGCATGACAGCGACATCTGCTTGTCGGAACCGATAGATGGATTGCTTTACATCACCAACAACACATACAGTTGGCTGCCACATGATTGGTGAAATGGGATTTGTAGAACAGAATAAGCGTGTCAAAAGACGCCATTGTTGAGGTGAAGTGTCTTGAAATTCATCAATGATGTAAGCACGATATTTGGTTCGGATATTTCGCAGACGTGATATCCGCTGCTCAAGATCCTCAAGTGCTGGACCTGCCGTTTCCTCACCAAGGGCGCGACCACTCCTCAAAGCTTCATTGATGTGAATATCAGACCATCCTGGACGGATGTTCAAATCACTGTCAAGGGCATCCACCATTTCACCGGGATACCATGATCGACAGATTGCTGGACATCTTGTGATGAGTAGATCTTCTGCTGCCTCGGCCACATCGCTGTGGTCTTCCAACCTACGCTGTTCCTTGATGTGGCGATCGACCTTGGCAACAAGATGCCCAAGACGTACTGCATCAACGATGAGACCAAGATCTGTCTCTGCCGAGAGACTGAGAAGTCCTTCTGGAACTGGTGTAAAATTAGACCAACCCACTGCTGTTGGGCGCAAGGCTACGGGCACGTTGGGCATATCTGGCGGATGGTGGCAACACACATCGATTGACGCGTCGCGAATACGTTGACCTGCAGGGGATTCAATGAATCCCGATATCTCTTCCATCAAATGCCTCACATCGAAGAGGACTGACTGATGTTTAGCAGCCTTGAGTTTACTTGGGGTACAAATTCCATGAGGCCAATTGTCCTTCGTTTGGAACCAACGTCCACTTTCGAATGGATGTGATGATGTTTCACTCCAATCCTTAGAACTCGTAAGTATGCGAAGAAGGTGACCGATACGTTGCATCGTTCCAATCAAATCTGTTGGTCTTGGAAGGTCAGTCGTTTGAAGAAACGAGTGAACACGTGTCCCAGGGTCCATTTCCATCAAACGTAGGCTTTCAACTGCGTCTGGTTCACGCATTCTTTCAGCAAGAGAAATGAAGCGGTCTAGGCATTCTTGGGCATCATTAAGATTGATATCAATGAGATCAAGTTTGAGGGCATCCTCAGAATTTATGGAAAGACGTTGATGACCAATTGATGATGCCATTCGCATTTCGGCTTCGGAAGCGAATCCCGCAGAATCTCGCAATTTACTGATGACTTTGACCAAACGATTTCGGCTACCGAAAGCTATGAGCATCCTGTGCCTCAAATCTCTCAATTCTTCTAATTCCACCAGCGTAAGACCCAATGTTGATGCTTCATGAGTGGAATTGATACGTAATACGGCGTCAACGACAGTGGCATTCAAAGTGGTCCGCTCATCATCCTCTACTAAGCGTCTATTCGGTTCCCTGATCAACGTTGAACGCCACGGTTGAATCAAGTGTGTGATAAAGGAATCAATGGTACCTATCGAAGCTTGATCGAGATCTGATAATATATCAAGTGGGTCTGCATCACTCAAGCGAGGATCTTGATGTTCGATACGTTCCATCAAGACAGAACGGATTCTATCTTTGAGTTCTTGAGCCGCGTCGACAGTGAATGTGAGAGCAACTATCTCTGACGGGCGAAGACCATGTACGCCCATCTGCCTTTTTTCAGCAGTATGGAAACGTACTGCTCGTTGCATCGGGTCAAGGATGTGGAGTACATAGCGCTCAGACATTACTCGAGTCTTTCCAGTCCCAGCACCCGCATCAAGGAGAATATGGCGATCGAGATCGAGACCGAGAAGTTGACCAGTGTTGATATTCATGTTAACTCCTCACGTTCGTGGTAAATCCTCGCGATGGCCTACAGGACAAGCCGAAATGACTGGGCAATGAGAACAATGTGACCCTTCAGTAGGGGGTACACGACCCCTGTTTGCAGCATCAATGACGTTCTTGGCTACTGAAAGACGTTCCTGAAGCCAGCCATCAAAGGGATCTGAATGACCACTTGAGGCAATGCCATGCAACATAGACAAACCATAATCCGGTTCGTCAGGGTCTTTGTGTGATTGGCGTTTGATGTTGAAGTGGTCCACTTGAGCACCAATGATTACACCACCCACCCCCACGACCATATCACCTGGATTGGTCACTTCCCAAGCGCGAGCATAAAGGGCAAGTTGAACCTCTTCAAAGATCATTTTGGACCACCTTTTCTTTGGGTTCTTACGATCTTCAGCACCTTGAATGAATTTGATATCTCGTATCATGATACAGCGACGAGGAGTGGATTCAGCTCGTTCTGGCCCTAGAGGGATTACTGAAAGTGGTGCATCTGAATCAAGCCATTCACCTGATGATAATGGAAGCTGATCGACTCGATCGATAGCGCCATGTACAGAGCGTTCTGGCCCAACCAAAGGCGGATCTGGGTGGCATGTATCGAATTGATGTTCAAGACTCAAGATGCGATGAAGGTCAAGATCAAATTCACTCTGAACGAGATGGCGAACAATACCACCTATCTTTGGCAGGACTGGTTCATCATCGTTAGTATTGAGCATCGCCCATGGATCTTGGCCGAAAAGATGGCGATGTAATGCTGAGGCACCAGCATCGCCTGAACGCAGCCACGCTTCTTGGCGAAGTAGCCTCAATGTGAGGTCTTCAATGACATCGTCAACACCACAATGAGATGATTCAAGACGGTTATGACCGCCATCAGACCGTTCTTTATGAATCATGAAACCAAGTGTGTCTGCAATCGTCTCAGCCCAGGCCCGATGAAGGATGTTACCCACCCTGTAACTGGCAACATCATCATCTTGAGCATCCGTGCTTTGTGCTTGCAGCACGCGCGTCATCCAAGCCCGACGTGGACATTCAAGCCAAGAACGAAGACCAGAGGCCGACCATCGATCCAATTTGATTGAGGGTCCTTCACCCATACGCGCATCGTGAGACGCAATACCTGAAGGAAGAGGACGAAAGGGACGAGGATCCCGACCCGGGTTGTTATATCCATTAGGTGACTGACCACCTAGCAGGATACCAGGGGGTTGATTTGCAGAACGGTACTCCGGCATGTACCACCCAACATTCTTTGAGGAAGGACTGAGGGCCATTTTAGCAATCGACCATAATGATGGATGTCGCTCAGGAAAAAGGAAAACGTCGTCGACTTCAGCATTCCTTGGTTGGTTCGTAAGATTATTCTTGAGCATCTGCCCATCAAATGGGAAGGAAATACTTCGTTTATTCAAAGGACGATGTAAGGGGTCGCTAACCTTGCCATCACGTGCCATTACACCAAGGCGAGCACGTCGATGAGGATGTGAATCCGATGTTGGTAGAAGATGATGGCCATGGGTCTTCCAACGACCATGATTCCATTCACCGCCCTCAACAAACATTCCTGGAGAATTTTGCAGCCACTCGTATGGCTTTCCCCAAGTCAAATATTCAATTACATTCAACGTTGGAAGTGAGAGAGGAGTCGTACCATCTGCTGAAGGATCGAGCATAATGACTTCCATGCCCGAAGTAAAGCAGAGATCCATGATCTGAAGATGGCTACCAAGCGCGTCGCGTGGTCCTCGAAAACCAAAATCAAGTGCTTGTTTATCATCAATTAACGGAGGTGAACGGATAATTGTGCTAGAATGCTCACTTGATAAGCCAGCAAGAATCAGCAGATTGCAATTCGAACCGGCTGCTTGTTCAGGAGATAGAACCTGAATACAATGTCGATGACAAGAAGGAAGTGGTTGTTCCTCAAGAATACGGAAGAAGCGTTCAGCCCATACAGATGGGTCCTGATCTGGATCAATTCCCAGAATCGATTCAAAACTCATTAACTCTTGGATTGAAGATATCGAATCAACGAAATCACTGGAAGTTCCTTGTCCTGGACATGCCTGAACAAGTAGGGAGATTGATTCAACAGGATCACTGAGGGGCGGGCGAAAGAGATGAATTTCTTGGTCATGACAACCTACAACTTCTTTGGAAAGTCGTTGACGCTCGGAAGGTGTTAGCCATGGACCAAGAAGGTGAGCTAACGCATGCAACGCTAGTTGAGTGGATTGTCTAGCCTCAAGACGTCGTGGATGAAGGTCGGCACGTAATGGGGCGTCAAGAACATCCAGCCAAGCAACAAGCGCTCCAGAGCCACCTACAATGTGGTGAACACCACCGAGTTCGGATACTTCATCGAGATCCAACATGACATTGAGGGGATGATTAGATTCTCCACACCCTTGGATAAAGGTCGAAAGGACGGAATTAAGCGGGACATCACGTGAAAGTCGGCGCATTCTAGTCCGTGACCAAGCATCTGCTGACGTAGCTGTCTCAACCAAATGGCGGAGAGAGGGACCAATCTTGTGCTCTGGTTGATATTCCCAATATCCAGAGGCAAGAAGATGACGTTCCCAATAATCGCTACGACGGTCGTACGCCCAATCCACGATGGTCACTGAAGGAAATGAATCAGTTGAAGATGAAATATAGCCTTGAATAATGGAAAGGGATGCCTCAATCTCTCCTTCGCTACCTTCAGTTCCAATGCGTACGTAAGTGGATGATTCTGATACATGTTTCGAATCCAGTGTTATTTTTTCTGCCGGAACACTCTCCGACCATAGACGTATTCCAGCGCGACCATCGCTGAGGGAACCGGGGGCATGTATCTCATGAATAGGCACATGTTGTTGAATCACGCGAAGGAATTTCAACATCTGACCAGATGTAGCCGAAGGGATGTGAATCAGTAGAACTTCGCTGGCATGAAGTAATGTAAATGGGGTTGTGCCGCCCTCTATTTTCTCGATAAGGTCCTCCATCTGAACTTCAAACGTGGTCCGGCCGATTCGCTGACGGATTGTTCGTAATGACCTGCTGATGATACTGAAATCGATTGAATCAGTCAATCTTGCCTTTGGAATCGATTCCTTGAGCAAGGATTGGTAGAGGGCATATTCATCCCTTATGCGCCAACGTATCGAATCATCAAGACCAATGATCGATTGGCCTACAACTAATTCCTCAACAATAATCGAAGGCAAGGGATCTTGAATCTCAAAATCGAGCAAGCATCGCTGAGCTAGACCACGAACCGTTGTGACTCTACTCGTATCTATCGGACCTTGCATTCGTTTCTGAACTGATTTCAGAAGGGTACGTCGACCTTCATCACTTGGCATAACGATAAGCGGGGCGCCGATACGGTCCGGATTCCTTTCATGTTGTTCTAGAATCTTGGACAGAGACTCGTGAAGGTCTGGCCCCCATGGAACGACCTCTACACTACGGTCAAACACCATACTTGTCACTCTTGCACAAGGAACCTCTTGAGTATTACTCAAATCATTGCGAATGCATTGATTATACGATCAACATCCTCATCGGTGATGTGTAGGTGTGTCACGATTCGGATACAATTCTGGCTGACTGGAAGTACGTCCACGCCTTGTGAAGAAAGAATGTCAACTACATCTTGAGCTGGTAAGTTACAGGTTACATAGACCATATTCGTCTGTACTCCCTTCAGATCTGTCGTGAACTGGTTCATACTTCCAATAGATTCTGCGAGATGCTGGGCACGGGTGTGATCTTCGGCAAGTCTTTCGATATGGTGCTCAAGTGCAAAAAGACCGCCTGCTGCGATGATGCCAGCCTGCCTCATACCGCCACCAAACATCTTGCGCCATCTATGGGCTCGAGCAATAAATTCAGATGAGCCAATAAGGACACTACCGATGGGAGCGCCGAGACCTTTCGATAGACAAATGGACACGGAGTCATAATCTCTGACAATCCGATCTGGTTCAGTTCCTGTTGCAATTACTGCATTGAACATTCGAGCGCCATCAAGATGTGCCCTGCAGTCATTCTCATGCGCAACCTCAGCAATCGCATCCAGCGTCTCCTGCGGATAGCATGTACCGCCCCCTCTATTCGAAGTGTTCTCAACACAGACTAACGAACCATTGGGAAAGTGGCCAAGACTGCCATCCACCTTTCGTATCGATTTAGCTACTGAGATAGGATCCATGATTCCATATTCACCTTGAACCAAAGCGACGGAACATCCAGATAAGGCTGCATAACCACCTCCTTCATAGATGTAAATATGACTTGTACTCTCGGTGATAATCTCATCACCTGGACTGGTATGAGTACGGATGGCAACTGCATTCGACATTGTGCCACTTGAGACAAATAATCCTGCTTCCTTGCCCAACATCCGGGCAAGTCGGTCCTGGAGCTCAATCACAGTGGGATCATCACCGAGGACATCATCGCCAACGACAGCTGTTGACATTACTTGCCGCATCATCGCAGTTGGTTGTGTCACAGTATCGCTTCGGAGGTCGACACGGTCGCTATCGTACTCCCGCATACCCTGCACTTGGGGTAAACTGGTTTGGTTCCATTGGTCTGAAAATGACCACATCAGAGAAGGCGGAGGTGGCCTGTGATCGCATTGAGAGCTTCTTCGGATGCGGGACCAATGGCAAGCACGGTGGTTGATCCTGGCTCTACCTGGGTATGGCCTGCATCGCGAACACCATGCGTTCTCAGGCCTACTTTTTTCGCCTTGTCTGAAATCTGAATAAGAGATGATTCTTCCTCTGATCGAACGATGATCTTGCCTGCACCCTTAGAGCGCCAGGCCCTGAGAAGGGAAGGATCATCCTTGTGAAGTTGCAATGCAACCTCCATGCACGCATGTCCTACTTGAGAGGCGATTTTTCCTTTACTCATTCCAAGATCATTATCTATGACGCAAACAAGTTTCAGAGGCCCCGATGGAATAGGTTGACGCCTCCCCGACGTGGAGCGACGCCACCAACTCTTCATGGAACAAGGGTATCAACTGGCTGTTTATGATTGAGCACCACTTGCGCATCGTATGGACCTTGTTCCATGGTGGAATGAGGCTAAATCAGTGTTGAACAAAGATCCTTTTCTGACTGATGTGATAACAAGATATCCTGACGAAGGATTGGCCCTCCAGAATGAGCCATTTGTGACATTAGCTCGAGCAATCATTGGACAACAGATATCTGTGACTGCAGCTGATACGGTATGGAAGCGGCTAGAAGCAATATGTGATGGTAACGTCACTGCATGCAGGATTCTTGAATTCACTGTTGATGATCTTCGTTCGGTAGGATGTTCTTTTCGGAAAGGCGAATATTTGATCCATGTTGCCGAGCGAATCGGCGAGTTCTTGGAAGATGGATTTGATGAGGAGGATTCTGTGCTCATCAAACGATTGACTACATTGCGTGGCGTTGGTCCATGGACTGCAAAGATGTTTCTGATATTCGCACTTGGGAAACCAGATGTGTTTCCTATCGGCGATATAGGACTCATCAGAGGATTGCAACAAGTGGTACCTGAGACAGTGAATATGGAATCAAAAGAGATGATGATGTTCGCCGAACGCTGGAAACCATGGAGAACTGCAGTTACATGGTATCTTTGGCGCGTCATCGATCCAGAGCCTGTTGCCTACTGAATGATGACAACATCACTCATGTTGATCCCAGAAAAAGCACGGCGGTCAGAGGTTAGTGAAATATTTGCAATTGGAATAATGACTGTGATGAACAGGGCATTTCCAACTGCGTGGTAGATGTCGAACAAAAGACCGTTTGAGATATATCCAACATACTTCAGAACTCCATACTCAAGAGCAGGAAGAGAGACAATCCATCCGAAGGGAAATGCTAGCAGAGATGCGAACACGGCGGTACGCCACAATGAGAGACGTTCATCAATCATGAGATATGGACGTGCTACAGCGCCAAGACAACCAATGACACTCCATGCTATCGCTTGATATAGGGTCCACACACCCATACCAAGTTGGAAATTGGAGATGAGAGCAGCCATGATCGCACATGAACTTGCTCGACGGCCCCCTACTATTGTTCCAAGAATGAGAATGAAAGGGGTGATTGGTTGGACACTTGGGATGATAGCCATGATAATTCGTCCAAGTCCAACAATGGCTGCGGAGACTGTGATGAACAAAGTCATCATCCATCGACGTTGAAGAATGTCTGGGATCAAAAGACCGGTTGCCACAAAGGCCAAGACGATATGAAGAGGATAAATGGGGCCTGCTTCAAGACCATGCAAATCAAAGAGCATGAAGTCAACTCACATCACTTGTGTTTCAGGCTTGCGTTGAGAAAACGTCTCAATCAGCCTTCATAGGAATCAATCGACTCAAGGACCCAAGAAAGTGTGGTATCTTCCATGATTGAAAGGCTACTCGGGCCGACCGTGGCGTCCATCCCATTCTCCTTGAAAGCCCAATATGCGGACTGGTTCCCTGAGACGCCATCTATCGTGTGTATGAAGGGGCCCATGCCTACATAATAGGTCACCTCTATCGAGAATTTCTCACGGATCTGAAGTGCTTCCATGACACGATATGCAGTGATCCCCTCTTCTATCATAAGTGGTTCAAAGGTGACCGAACCATTCACTAAGCGAGAACCAAGATGTGTGACATTACTTGCTCCATCCTTGAAATCCAAAGTCAGCGTAACGGTGATGTCGCCAACCTCCTCAGAGGTGAGGGGGATTGATTCATCATTTTGGCCCACGCAACCAGATGAAGTAGCCACGACGAGGAAGACTGCTAGAAGTTTAACACCACTAAGTCTGGACACTGGTTTCCCCATGGCTCGGGCGATTAGAGACGTCTCTAAGAGACTTACTCTTCACGGCCACGACGGGTACTGGCGGCAACAACTGCACCAAGCAAGCCCGTGATTGCGAGCAACGCACCGAAGCCAGGCGTATCTTCCTCAGTTGCTGCTGCTGCAGCCTTCTCAGCCTCTGTAGGTCCAGTATTGATATCGCCTCCAGAAGTTGGTTCTGCTGGAGTGGCACCTGTACCGGAATCTGTGAAGAGAACTGTTGAGTTGCTCCTCCAAGTAACAGTCACCTCATAGGTGAAGGAAGTGGCGTAGGCAAGCTCGCCTAACTCAACGTATGCTTTGGTCGAATCACTGGGCAATGTATTCACCAACTTCTGTGCACCATTGATATTCACAACAACATCTAGGTGGTTCAGATACTCAGCTGAATCAACACCATCGAAGTCAACAATGATCTTCCAGAGTGTCTTATCACTTGTGTCAATCTTCGGAGTCACACTGACAATACTGATGTCAACACCAGTTGTTGTTGTGCTCTCGAACTGGCATGAATTATCATCAACAGTGGCGCCAGGATTGTAGTTGGTTGCCGTTGGATTTGTACAGCCAGGCACATCGGTTGGAGCAACCCCCTTTACAGTGACTGAAATTGAATTATCTGTCAATTGGTTGGCAGAGCAACTAGCGGAGAACTGAATCAAATAGTAATCTCCTTGGGAGATTGATGTGACATCATATGGGGATGACATACGATACACAGTTCCTACCTTGACAATGGTGATCGTCTCAGGAGTGCCGGTGTCATCACTGCCTGCGGTCTTCCTGACTTCAAACGTACAGTCATCGTAATCAGCAAGATTGCTTGGACTGAGCGTCACTGTCAGTGTCATCTCAACCGAATCGCCTGCTGGAACATCTACAGAACCACCAGTGCAACTTGGGTCACACGTTACTGAAAGACCTACTTGAGCACGAGATTGTTCCATTGTCTGTCCTGCGCTGATGTCGAATCTGATGTCAACCGTGTCGCTAAACATACCAATGCTGTTCTTAGCCCGTGCTTCGATGATAACAGGACATTTTGTACCAGCTGGTTGATCGAGTAGCCAGCCACATGCATCACGCAGACTTCCTTCTAAGGCGACCTGAGCGATGTCAAACTGCCACGTATCTGCTGCTTGAGTAAGCTTGGTGACTGCAACAGAAGTATCGTAGGCAGTACCATTCATCACGTAGCCATCATCATCATCCAAATCGTCAGTCGTGATTGCGTGACCTATCTTGAGACTGACAGATGTGGCATCTTCTGCAGTTCCAGTAATGGACAGTGCGGCGCCTTGCTTGACATCGATCAACGGCGAAGTATCAATGGTTGCATCCGCCGGAGGTGCGATATCTGTTCCGAAAGAGATGCGTACTGACTGAAGGTCACTGACCTGATCACGATTGAGGGTTGCGAACCATCCTCCTGAATCTGCTGCCACTTCGACATCTGCTGATCTACTTCCTGGCTTGGAGATGATAGTGGGGGTAGAGAGAGTGTAGTCAGTACCACCGTTCGTCATCTCGATTCTCAAAGTGATGGGAGCAGAAGCGCTGAAGGGCGAGCCCGATAGGGAGGTCTGAGGAGTGCTTGGCCAGAGATTGTCTGATATGCCATCTTCAATCGCCATTGACGGGCCAATTGTCGTGTTCTCGTCCCACGCATATGTGGATGTCACTGTGACTGTCGAATCTTCGTAAGTTGCCAAATCTGTTGCAGTGGTCACACTATTGCCCGTAGAGAAATCAAAGGTTCCACCATCTGTTGTTGCTGAAGATGTCGTCTTCCAAGTAACGGCACCAGGCGTGTGCTCAGTACCAATGAAGAAATTATACACATGCTCATCAGCACCACATAGACCTGCCCAGTTCTCATCGTACTTTCCACGATCTGCGTGCATGGCCTGACAATCTGCCTCGACATCAGCAAGGCGCTGAGTAGAGGGGGAACCGCCACCGAAGATCACGGTACGCATTCCATCGGCTCCACCGAGGTATGGGCCGTCATCAGCAGCTGTGACCGTTAGTGCGGATGTGTATGTGCGGGCTACGGGATCGATACTCAAAACCATACCACCATCTGTGAAAGAAGGTGGAACAAGATCACCGACCAAGGTGTTGTTGTGAGCAGTCATGTTCGTTGGGACGAACTGCAGATATTCTTGCTTGACCATCATGTCAACAACTCCTGGAAGATAGAGAACGTGGTCTCCATCGTTGAGGGTCATTGAAGATGGGTGATCGCAATCAACGACTGGAGCCCATAATTGATTCACTGAATCGTACGTGTGTGGGTGCCAAGACCAGCCCGACTCGCCCCACATTCCAAGGCCATAAGCATCATCGGTGATGAGTTCACTGACGATTGGTACGTCGATTTGACGGTTGGCAGGTGGGTCCGCGTCGGATGTTGGGGTGTATGGTGGTGGTGCATTGAAGCAAAGGCCTTGGAGGCCCTCGAATTCTTGAGACGTCTCGTTATAGCCCTGGGTGAGGGAGCGTAGCGAAGCACCTGTCGTGAGCCAATCATACTCAACTCCGAAGCTCATGAGATTTGTATACATGTTACCAGTGTACAGAGACTCATGCTCGAAGGAGTAAATCCTCCACTTTTCTTCTGAACGGTCTTCCATGAAGAAACCAACTGTTACGCTCTGACTTCTGTCAGTCACGCCATCATTGGCTTGGCCCCCATTGCTACCATCATCAATCGAAAGGTTGCGGCCTGGGTACGATGCAGGTCCAAGAATTGTTGAGGCAGGGTTGTTCATGTC
>CAZMJD010000018.1:14721-14967 GCA_964566385.1 uncultured Candidatus Poseidoniales archaeon
TTCCATGGGCCACTGGCGTAGTAACCAACGTTACAATTCTGGGCTTCTGTATCATTCGGATCGTTGAATATGGGTGACCAAGCCATGGTTGCATTCGACCATCTGAAAAGAGACCATTGTAAGCCCTGTGACTGCCCATTCACGTTGTTAACCGAATCGATCGCGTAATTCTCGCCTTCCAAGCCAGCGACAAGAGGTTGGGTCTCATTGAAACCGATTGCGTCGCAGGTCGGAAGAACAGTATTA
>CAZMJD010000019.1:0-14411 GCA_964566385.1 uncultured Candidatus Poseidoniales archaeon
TGTCCGTCTGAGTCCGATCCTCCTCCACCGGCTGTGCCTCCGTCACCAGAGCCATCGCCGTTGCGTTGGAAGTCGGGATCATAGACGTCCGGAATACCGTCACCATCGGTGTCACTATATTCACCGTTGTTCGGGTCGTTTGGGAAGGGATCTGAGCCATCATATTGGCCGTCACCATCGGTGTCTGCATTACCTGGCAGTGTACCCTTCTGGTACTCCTCGAGGTTGGTCATACCATCCCCGTCGGGGTCCTTTGAAGAATCACCCGGTGACAGTGGGTCGAGCCCACTACTTGCTTCCCAACCGTCCGGTAGGCCGTCTCCGTCACTATCGGGGTTGTTTACGTTCGTTCCAGCGTTCTGCTCCTCGGCGTTCGTGAGTCCGTCACCGTCCCAGTCTGCACCGCCATCGTCCCCGTTGGTTGGGTCCGAGCCGGTACCGGAAGCGGTTGACATACCCATAAGGGCGAGCAACAGAGCGATCACAATACTTGCTTTTCTTTCCATTTTTCATTTCTCCTTTGGTTTGAACCAGAGAACCCTACGTTCTCTCTATCCGTTCGGACTCTCTATTGAGAGGTAGAATCGGGAGGGGACAGCGACTGACCGTTCATCCTGTGCGTCAACATCCAAAGAATGTGTGCTACAGATGGAATATATGGTCTCGATTGGCGCTGTCCTCCGTGTGTATCTCCTGGCTATCTCAGGGAACCCGGTGTTCCCTCTAACGTTGCCCAGGAACCACCTCGTATATATCTACTATGCAATACAGTTCACTGCATTGCTTTCAAGGCTGCGAACTCAGCTTGAAACCTAGGTAGAGTCAACCACTGGCGTATTGGTACGACCACTGTACTCAGAAGTGCAACAACGAGACTGATGATGCCCCATGGTTGTACTGGGGAGAGAATGATCAGATGAATTGACCAGATCATGACAAGCCAAACCCAAGGAGAAAGCCGTCGTGCAAGGACTGCTGTGCGGCGACTTGCATTCCCTCCTATGAAGGGCTCAGCCTCTTCCTTTGAGACAAGCCCTATCTTAGTAGCACAGTTCCAACAAACCGAGTGGCGCGGCCCAATCCCCGATATCATATGGTCCTTCGAAAACGTCGATTGACATTCCCTACAGGCAGGCACGATGTACCCATCCCCCATCCCCATTTGAAGCAATCGACAATGCAGTGGCAGAGGCACGTCTACAAGATATCATCCAAGAAACTCATGTCCAGAAGGTCATCCATGTTGTAGGGGTCTTCGATGGAAGTTTGCTGTATTGGCATTGTCTCCTCGGTACCAGCATAGTATGTTGGTTCCTCATAGGTAGTCACCGGTGCTGCGAAGGACTCGACGGCCATTGGTGGTGTATCGTCGTACGACATCATGCTATCACTTGCTATGCCTCCCATCAAAGGTGGCTCTTCTGCCCACAGATCGGTTTCTTCTGGTGAACTCCAAACACCAGCTTGGCCCCATGGATCAGAACGCCCCTTTCTCCTCCTTCGAACCGTCATCAGTAAGCCCAATAAGACGAGGGCGGCAAGCAATCCTGCGGCGTACTGGAGGTTATTCATGACAGCAGCGATTGCTGCAGACTGGTCTCTTGTCACCGAACTTCCTGCAGGATCTGAACTCTTTGTAGTGGCGTTGTATGGTACCAATTCTTCTGAAACAACCCCTATTCTATGTAGACCATCGTCGTTAACATAGACGACAGCAAAATGCCAAGAGACATTTGAATCGAGTTCGTAACCTTGTGCCGATAGCGTGACCTGGGGCGTACTTCGGTTGATTACGATAGCATCAGATGGTATCATCTCAAATGATTCATCACTCACGAAGATGCGCCACCCATCATGGTTCGAATCCTCAACGGTCGACCATTCTAACCTAACTGCCAGAGCACCGCGTTGTTCGGCCCACTCAAGAATATCGATTTGGACTTCAGGCAATGTGGCAGCATCGTCGATGACTATCGTTCCAGTACTGTCCAGATTCTTAGCATGGAAGTTTCCTCTTGTATCCACAGCGACCACGGTCACGAAGACTTCCATGGTGTCTTGGAATTCACGATCCAAGGGTGGGGAAGTTCTGAACAGATCGTGCCATTCACCTTCTGTCCCTATCGTCATGTTCAGAACGGGCTCAAACCCAGTGATGTCAGTGATTGGTTCGATGTCAGCGTATACGAGATAATGTGACAGATCACTTGCATCACTTGCATCGAACATGAACTGGATCGCTTCACCATGATCCATTGCACGGTCGCGGACATCAGGTGCTGGCAGACGGTCTGGTGGCGTCACATCGTTGATGTTATCGATAGCCACCGCCGAGTCAGTTGCCAGATCATCGAGCCATACATCGTCCTGAATGTCGTGAACAGTGACTGAAACATAGTACAGATGATTCTGTTTGATCAAATCCGGTTTTGCAGTCATGAGTGAGTTCCCACCCGATAGAGCGACATTGACCTCAAGACTGTTCGGCTCTCCATTGAGTGCAGAAACAGTTCGAATGTAGTAGCAACCACAGATATTCGGATTGGTGACAGGCGTGTTACCTCCACCAGGCGTGTAGAGTGATGAGACGTCATCGATGGGGTGTTCAGCAACCCAGACAATGTAATTCCAGAATGCCTCATCGTCTGATGGCTCCCACGTCACAGTCAGGCTTTCACCAAGATCGTCGGGCGTGTCAATGACTTCCACCCATTCAATTCTGTCAGGTTTCTTGTATGTGCCCGCAAGTTCCTTGCCAGCGGTCACCTGATAGATGGTTGAGCCATCTCTTCCTTCATTCAGAGATGTATCAACCGCCCAAGCCGAGACCCAATATGTCTCGTTGATATCGAGCCGTTCTCCGAGGATACTAATCAGGTAGTGTTTCTTCACTTCACACGTGTCGACCATATTTATGATCTCAAAATCGTCCATATTGGGTTCCTCTGCTTGTTCAGAAACTGGGATGGCACCGAATGCAATGAACGCACAATCTAGTTCAGTTGTAGGTGTCCATGTCAGAGTGATACTTCCACCGTCATCGGGTGAAGTATCGTAGGCTTTCAGATCAGCCAGAGGCTGCGGGGGTGTTTCGTCAGGTGGCAAGTCTGAGGGAATGACCGGCCCGAGAATCAATGGATCGTCCGTTGCTTCCTGGCCGGCTTCATCGATGCACGTCAGAGCAAGCCAAGTTGGTTTGTTCAGCCTGTCTGAGAGCGTGATCTTCGTTGAATTCGCTCCACCTGCTGGCCGGGCAGCGAACAACTCGATGGTAGAGACATCGGAGATGAATGGTTCATTCAATAATCTGATACCGATGAATGTCACATCTATCTCAAGACATTGTGCCCAACTGACCATGATGTCACCTGGAAGTAGTAGTTCATCAGGAACGTAAGCCTCACCCCATTTCGGAGAGGCAGGGATCTCATCAGTAGTGTTGACTGGACCGAAAATTGGGGACGGCGTTCCAAGCCTTCCTTCAGCCGACCCGTCGATGCTGCGGATACGCATGATTACCCATGTGGGTGTGTTATCGATCAACTCAGACCCGTCTGCAGTTGTGATTGGTCCAAGTTCATCGAGCATTGTGAGACGTGAATTGGTCACGACATAATCGGGTTGGCGAAGGTCAAGATCGTTGAAAGAGGGCTCAGCACCCTGCTCAAGGAAGAATTCGTAGGATGCGAAGACGTCAGGATCGCCTGTTTCCGCCCATTTGACAAGCAATGCCCCTCCACCGTCTGCAGGTCGGTCCCATGCATCGATGATGATGGCAGGTGGTTCTGTGCTCACCCAATCATAGATCAGTCGCACCTCGATACTACCGTTACTCGGACTGGCTAGATGGATTTTCAATATCCTTGACGAATCTCTCAATGGACTCATATCGACTGCTTCACCGAAACTTTCCAATGTTCGATTATCAAGTTCAGCGATGTTCCATTGGCCAGAGAATAAACCGCTGACCGATGAGATCCAGAATGCAGCCCCGTTCTGAGCGAAGAGGTGTGCATTCTGGTATGTGACGGGCACACCTCCCATTTCGGTATTGAAGACAGTCACGTTGGATGATCGAACCGATGCAATGTCAGTTCCTTGACCGACCAATTGGATAGACTGATCTGGAACCGCATTATTTCCCAGTAACCATTCGTGGCCGAAAGCTTCGAGCACCAAGGGATCAGCGCGCCGTAGCGTCAAACGACTGATCTCATTCCATCCCCTAGATGGTGAATATCCATGTAATCCATCCTCTTCAAGCAACCAGACGGTGTTCGCAGTGGATTCAGCACCGAATGCATATGGTAACGCAGTGACCGGTCCGTATTGTCGTGCATCGACGACGTCCGACAAACCTTGAGTGTTGACGATCAGATGTGTTCCATCACTATGCATGGCCATGATTGGCCAAGCATCAAAGTCAAAGATTCCAAGTCCATATTCGAATCCATTGGCAGGAGTCCAATGGACAAGAGGACCTTTTCCAGTTGCAACATGAACTCCATATTGATCACTGGCTATTGCCGTCACGTCATTAGATGGAATCTGTTCAAGCAGTGCGGTATCGAGAACCGACCCAGATGCTGAGATGATCGACGCAGTAGGTGGTGCGAATCCCAAGCCAGGTTGACCGACGATGAGCGTCTGGTTCCCACCAGATGTTTGACTGATGACCATCGAACCGATTGCATCTTCTGGCAGACCACTTCCTTGAGTGACTGTAGCTAGGACGGTTCTATTCGTAGGATCTAGACGCATGACTCCGAGTTTTGTCCCGACCCAGACATCGCCTCCGAATACTTGGATCGATGTGAGATAATTGTCGAGAAGGCCATCGGATTTTGTCATGGCAGTCACCCATGAGGACGTGGAGATATTCCACATTCCCAGCCCCCCATTCGTTGCGAAGAGGTACATGTTGTCGTGCTCGACCATTCCAAGGATAAGATCCCCTGGCATGTCTGGAAGGATAGCCCCGCTATCCCATAGGTGGGTTGTGAGATTCCACACCTGCCCACCTACGATGTTCTCTGTTCCTACGAGCCCAATGACCAATTTGTCGCCTTGGACTGTCATGAAGCCAAGTCCATCGTGGATGGTGCCTTGAACTACTGCGATGTTGCCAGTGACCGGATCATACCGCTGTAATCCATCGCCTTGGAAAGCGATGTATAACCCATCGGTCGTGAGTTTGATATCATCTGGGTCACTGAATTGACCTACATTTCTTCCAAGTATGATCTCAAGAGTCCCATTCGTTGTAGCATTGGCTCTGAGGATTCCTTGCTGAGCTTCCACCCATCCTGATAGCAGATATACTTCGGTCGCATTTCCTGAGATTGAAGTCACATAACCACTTGCGAGGTAGAGATATTCGTCGACGACACTACTTGTGAACATCCCTCGTAATGTTTCGACCGTTGATTGCCCTGAGATTCCCCCTGGCCGCCCCATCAGCATTGTTGAACCGAGATTGTCGAGTTCAAGTGAGGTTACTGGGATGTCTTCCATCGAACGCTTACCTGGCCCAACGTTCGAGCCGTTGACTGGAATCTGACTGAGACCTCCGCCCCCATCATCCGAATGTCCGATGTAGAGAGTACCATTCCAATAGGTCATTGCATCATTCGCAATAGGAGTAGGCGCGATACCTGAGTTCTCATCGAGGATGCCATACCAGAGTTGGTTCGTTGTACTGTATCGCAGGACTCCGAATCCCGAATCCGATCCAACAAGTACGGTATCTGAGTCATCACATGCAAGGGCAGACATCGTGGTCTGCTCATTATTCGGTAGATTGATGTTCGTTGTAGCGCCCAATCCGATACTCATCAAGCGAAGTCTCGATTGTCGATCCCATTGGATTCTGTTAATCGATGTGAAGACATCAGATCCACATTTCACGAAATCAGTGGCGATTCCTCTTTGTCCATTTTGTGTAAGTGCGATTGTTGTCACAATCGTACCATTCGGATGAATCAGATCGATGACGCCACCGTACCAGTATTGGCGCCCGACATACAGAATCGAATCGATGATTTCGAGTGACCTTACATCCTCCCCGTTTCCAGAGAACACGTTGCTTGCCGTCCATGTGCTCAACCATGTTCGATTGACATGATCGTATCGAGTGATACCATCATCAGTGGCGACATATACAACATCGCCATGGACTTTCATTGTACGGATCTCCACAATGGTTTGACTACCGTCGTATGTAGCAATCAGGCCACCTGATGCATCCAGATGCCGGAACATGTGGTCGTTGTATGCTACCATGTATTCTCCAGAAGGCAGAGTCAATGTCTTGACATCCTCAACACTTCCAACAGCTTCGATGACGTCGACAATAGCGCCCGTAGTAGAATCGTACTTCACCATTCCACCATCTCTTCCTTGCCATGTTGAGAGCCCGACCCATAGGTTTGAGTCAACGATGTCAATATGGCGGATGGTGTGTTCCCACCATTGTCCGAATTGAGTAGTTGGAGTCAACGCACTGAGCGCTGTTTGATTGCTGATGGCAACTCTGTCAACAACGCCGAAAGAGGACTGCGACTGGGTGTATGCGATGTAGGCAATACCATTTGCAATGACGAAATGAGTCACAGTGTCATCAATCGATTGTTGCCCATTCGAACCTCTGTTCCAGTCCATCACTTTGATTCCAGTTCTCAGATCAATCTGATGTACTCCGAACTCTCCAGCAACCCAAGCGAATCCTGCATTGACTGGATCTGGGATGAAGACTCTGATCCGATCATCGTCGAGCAGAGCAAAGGAATCGTTCCAGGTTGGGAGCCATGATTTATTCACGGTGTCGTAGCGATGTATACCTCGTGAATATTCAGAGGTGTAGATGATGCCATTGTCTTCGATGGATGTGACCAATTCTGTCTGTGAAGATGCTTTCTCCCAGGTTGAGGTCACTGTACTTGTGGATTTATCGATGATCGCAGCTCCACCCTCAAGTCCTACAAGAAGATCCGAACCATCATTTTCGACGAATACCACTGTATCTGATGGCAATCCGTCAGATTGATCGATGCAATTCTGAGCCTGATAACTCGTCAGACTATATTCACAGACTCCATCATTGTCAGTTCCAGCCCAGATGGATGTGCTGTCAGACGTGAGTGCAAGAATGGGCGGACGTTGTTGCTGCCGTCCCGAACCTGTTAGAGGCGCCCATGAATTGGTCCCAGTCTGTGCCCATCCTCCATTGAAGGTCCCAATGACGAGTGAACCGGAAGACAGAACCTCGAGTGAGGTGATGTATGGTGATGGGGTGCCTTGATTCGGTGGCCCTTGTCCCCCTCCTGTCTGTGTGAATTCCCATGAACTCAAGAAGCGCTTGTTTGCAATCTCATAGCGTAGTACCCCATATCCAAAGAGCCCTATGTACAGCATATTTCCATCAGAGTCCACAGGTATGTATTCTGAATAATCGATTCCTGTTGACACCCATGGCGAAAGGGCAGTGCCATCGACCATAGAGTATCGCAGAACTCCGTTCTGCTCGGTTCCGATGTACAATACATCATCATTTGCGGTCACATCTGTGACCGCGGCATCGATCTCTGAATTCCAGATTTCTCGAGACGCGATTCCAGCAGTCATTCCTTGTGCTGGATCGATAGCCCGTATTCTGCCTTGATTCGAAATACTGACCACATATCCGGTTCCAGAATCATGGACGACATGTCTGATGTTGTTATCTCCCCCTGCCGCAGAATTGAGGACATCGTACTGAACACCTGAATTTGTGATCAACAGAAGTCCATTGCCCTGTGTACCTATGGCAACTCCATTCGGCAAGCCCGCGATATCATTAGCGGTTCCAGACAAGGTCATGGCTGACATCCAGCGCTGGTTATTCGTGTCGAATCGCTCAACTGTTGAACCTGAGACGACCCACAGAATTCCAGCGGAAGAGGCGATCATTTCGAGGTCTTCGGTGAGTGGAGCGGTTCCGATTGTGAGTTCTCCTGCTTTTGCCAAGGGCAAGAAGGGATCGATCATCATGGCTCGACCGGCTCCATCAGTCACAAGCAGCGTATTCACCGCGGGTCCTCTCACCCCACTTCCTCCCCATTCGAACGTGTCAACGATCTCGAAACCGAGTCCGAGCGCCGAACGTGCAAGATTCGCGGCGTTGAACGTCTGAGCAGAGACGTCGTAGGCCTGGATCGATTCTGAATTAACGATGACCAGATCCCCTGAGAGGACAGAGAGATCGATGATTGTATCAGAATCGAGATAATCGCTGGTGGTCCATGTTGCAAGCCAGTTCTGAGTTGTTATGTGGACGCGAGCAATCCCTCCGCCATTGGTTCCGATATACATCACTCCACCTAGTTCGATGATGTCTGTAACATCGTTATTGGGCAACCAGTTCTGTGTGTTCCACGACGACATGGCTTGACCAGTCGAGATATCGTATCTGCTCACTCCCTCGGTGCTACCAACGTAGAGGATTCCACCTTTCTCCAGGACGGTGGTCGGTACCTCGGGAGCCGATATCTGTTGACCAAGAGGCGTGTTACAATCCCATGAATAGGCCATTCCTCCATTCGGATTAGTGGGGATGTTCAGGGCACACATCTCATATTCAGCGAATCCCAGAACCCGACCATTCATGAGTTGATACATGATCAATATCTGAGTATTCTCACCTTGACCTGCTTGGGGTGGTGTGACTGTACCTACATCGAGTTTTGTCATGTCATCTGTCTGCCAGACGTGCAATTCGCCTTGCTGTCCGATGGCGAGAAGGTCCCCCGTGTTCTGATTGACAATCATGCTGGTCGGCTGGACGTTTGCTTCGATGTTGACCAAAGGTGGTTCGACGCGTTGATCGAAGGTTAACAGGCCCAGATTCTCAATTGATAACCAAAGTCTTCCATCAACTGGATGTTGAGCGTGCGCAGAGACCTTGAATTCGAATGGAGCTAATGAGACATATGGGTCAGCAGGTCGCATCGCTTCGATGACTAGATCTGTGATCTCGACATCAGGAGGTAGCATCCAATAAGAACCACTGTCACCAATCCCGGCAACTCGACCATTGTATGGGTCACTTGGCTTGAGCCCCATTGTCTCTCCAAGACCGATTCCTCGACCCATGTTCATGACTTGTGTGTTTTGTGGGCCGATACTCAAGACAGGTTCCTGAACGCTGATTCCCTGAGATCCATTCACTCGTACTTCAAAGGATAGATTCGATACATCGACGCTCGGAGCAAACGGTAGTTCGATGTGTCCAGATGCTGAGGTCTGCTGACTTGGGTCTGCTCCAGTAGCATTGATCCTCATCCAACCGGTATCGACTGAACCTTCGACTCCCCATGCCGTCGATCTGCCTGCTTCATTCGTCTCGCCACCAGCTGCGGTGATTGGAATCACAGCGAGTGCGAGGGGGATGGTCATGAGCATCACCATCAGCGTGGTGCGTCGCCCATGAACGATAGACGTAGCCGTCATCGTGAGGTAGGCTCCTTCACTCAGTTAAGAAAGACTGTGTTAGTTGTGTCACATCGTCTCTTTGAATCCCTGAAAAAATCAGGGCCAAGTCAACTCTCCGTCGTTTGTGATACGAAGTGCTCGAATGGCACTGGTTGCACCTGTGATCGCATCCGGTGAACCTGACGTAGTCACAACCATGTCTCCGTTGGATAATCTTCCATCTTCGAGTAGAAGTTGGATAGCGTCTCTGATGGTGTCTCTGGATCGCTTCTGTTCTGTGACAAGGACACTATCTACTCCTCTGAACAGTGTTGTTCTCCGCTCAGCACGTTGACGTGTCGTCAATGCCGTGATCATCTGACGTGGCCGATGTGCTGCAGCAAGTCTGGCCGCTGTTGCATGTTCAGTACAGATGAGGACACGATTCGCCTCGATCTCATGTGCAAGCACGACTGCTGCGTGAACGATGACGCGTGTTGCTTGGAAACTGGCAGAATGGTCTGGTTCTTCGACTTCTACGAGGACTTGGTCGACCCTATCAGCGATATCAGCCATCGTTTTGACCGCAGCGACCGGGTGAGACCCCATGGCAGTCTCACCAGAGAGCATGATGCTCGATGCGCCTTGTCGAATCGCCGTGGCGATATCGGTGACCTCCGCTCTTGTTGGGCGAGGGGAATGAATCATTGATTCTAGCATTTGGGTTGCAACGGTGGCAGGAAGGCCACGGCTCTGAGCGTCGCGGATGATGCGTTCCTGAGCAAGAGGAAGTTCTGCAAGTGGAATCTCAACTCCAAGATCGCCTCGTGCCACCATGACTCCACCACACACATCGAGGATTTCGTCTAATGCCTCTAGAGCCAATGGATGCTCGATTTTGGCAATCACTGGGGTGTGAACTCCTTCTTCTTTGATGCGTTTTTGAACAGGGATGAGATCCTCGGCTGAGCGAACATATGAGACCGCGATGAAGTCAACTTTGTTCAGCAGGGCATGATCAAGCGCAATAACGTCCTTCTCAGTCATAGAAGGGACACCGAGCAAAGTACCCGGGACATTGATTCCCTTGCGTTCCGATACCGGCCCAGCATCGACGGTTCGCAGAATCACGATCTTTCCAGCCTCTTTTGGAGCATATTCGACCACGAACCTCAGTAAACCATCTGCGACAAGAACGGGGTCGCCCTCATCTAAACCAGCGGAGAGCATGGCTTCAGGAACAGGGATGTGGATCATCGATTCAGCCTCACTGATATCGTCAGGGGAAAGGAGTCCAATCGCCTCCTCCTTTGCTCGCATGTCGATGTATCGCCCGTCACTCTGGCCGCAATGGAATGCGATGAGTCCCCCTTCCTCGAGCTCGAATGTCTCGTCAAACCGTCCTAACCGCAATTTTGGACCGGGTAGGTCTGCTAAGATTCCGATAGGGCGTTCCATCTCCGCCTCAAGCAATCTGATGACTCGGATGATGGCTGATTTATCCTCCAAAGAACCGTGGCTATAGTTGAGCCGTGCAACGTCCATGCCCGCTTCGATCATTGCTCTGAGTGTGTGCTCGTCGCCCGACGACGGGCCGAGGGTAGCGATGATGCGGGTCCGCCTCACGGCCTGTGAATCAAGTGGAGGATGATAGCGACTTCGGCGAATGATTCGTCGACATCCTCTATGAGTGAGACCCGCGACGGAGGCACATGAGCGAAGACCGAAGGAAACTGGACTTGGCTGCGGCCTCGCTCGAATATCATGAACGCTCGCCTCGTGGGAAAGTGCGAGTGATGCCGACCAAACCACATGCGACTCAACGAGATCTTACTCTGGCTTATTCCCCAGGCGTAGCTTACCCTTGCCTTGAGATCGAGAAGAATCCAGAGGATGTCTACAGGTACACGTCCAAAGGTAACCTGGTAGCGGTGATTTCCAATGGGTCTGCCGTCCTTGGTCTGGGTGATATCGGACCTCTCGCTAGCAAACCGGTTATGGAGGGCAAGGGATTGTTGTTCAAGACCTTCGCTGACATCGATGTCTTCGATATCGAGATTGATGCCACCACCATCGATGAGATCGTGGACACAGTGGTCCGTATAGCCCCGACTTTTGGTGGTATCAACCTAGAGGACATCAAAGCACCAGAGTGTTTTGAGGTCGAGCGCCGTATTGCTGAGGGCACTGACATCCCAGTTTTCCATGATGACCAGCATGGAACGGCCATCATCAGCGGTGCAGCGTTGCTGAACGCTGCCGAGATTATTGGTCGTTCACTTGATTCACTCAATGTGGTGATCGTTGGAGCGGGTGCTTCGGCGATTGCCTGTGGCCATCATTACATTGCTCTGGGAGTCGACCCGAATCGTCTGAAGATGGTCGATTCGAAAGGTATCCTGACTCGGAAGCGACTGGATGCAGGTGAGTTGAATGAACACAAAGCACCTTTTGTCATCGATGGAGAGGACGGAGACCTCGCATCAGCTCTTGTTGGTGCAGATGTTATGCTGGGTCTTTCTCGAGGTGGTCTGGTCACGTCTGCAATGATCGAGGGCATGAGTGAGCGTCCGATTATCTTCGCATTGGCGAATCCAGATCCGGAGATTCTACCTGATGAGGTTCTCAAGGTGCGTCCCGATGCCATCGTAGCCACGGGGCGCTCGGATTATCCGAATCAGGTGAACAATGTCCTTGGCTTCCCATTCATCTTCCGTGGAGCATTGGATGTGCGTGCCCGAGACATCACCCAGGGCATGAAGATGGCAGCCACCACTGCTCTTTCCACTCTGGCCAAGGAACCTGTGCCCGAAGATGTGCTTCACGCATATGGGGGGGAGTCCCTGAAGTTCGGTCCCGAATACATCATTCCCAAACCCTTCGACCGTCGAGTCCTGCTTTGGGAGGCAACAGCTGTCGCAGAGGCAGCAGTGGCTGAGGGCGTCGCTAAGGTCACGGATTTTGATGCAGAGGAGTATCGCTCAGAACTCGAAGGCCGGCGTGGTCTGACACGCAGCGTGATGCGCACCGTTCTCGATCGTGTCAAGAACAAAGGCGTCCGCCTCGTCTTCTTCGAAGGTGCGCATCCCAAGATTCTGCGTGCTGCTGCAGAATGCTTGGATGAAGGCATCTGTACTCCGATTCTTCTTGGCAGCAGAACACCGATCCAGGAATTGGCCAACGAACTCGGCATCGATCTTGCAGGGATGGAGTTAGTCGATCCCCGCAAGGACCCACGTCGTCTCGACAAGTATGCTGATGCCTTGTATGCGCGCCGTGCTCGCAAAGGTGTGACTCATGAAGACGCAGCCCGTCTGTTAGAATCACGCCCATATTTCGCCTCACAGATGGTCGCGAGTGGTGACGCTGAAGGCTTGCTCGGAGGAGTCACAAGACACTATCCCGAGGTCCTGCGACCGTGCATGCAGACGATTGGCATCGATCCCGATGCAAGAAGATTGATCGGTTGCTACATGATGACGGTGAAGAACCGCGTCATGTTCATTGCAGACGCAACGGTGAATCGTTATCCTGATGAACAAACCTTGGCCCAGATAGCCGTCCAGACCGCGAGTGTTGCTCGTCGCTTCGGTATCGACCCGATCGTGGCCATGTTATCGTTCTCCAACTTCGGTTCAGCCCAACACTTGCGCTCGGACAGGATCGAGAAGTCGATCGAACTTGCACGAGAGATGGACCCGACCCTCGTCATCGATGGACCGATGCAAGCAGATACCGCACTTGTATCATCGATCCAAGAGGATTACACGCACATGGTGTTCAATGGTCCAGCCAATGTCCTGATCTGTCCGAATCTGTCTGCTGCCAACATCAGTTACAAGTTACTCGACCATCTTGGAGATGCAGATATGACTGGACCTATTCTATCGGGTCTTGCAGCACCTGTCTGTGTACTCCAACGTCATGATGATGTCCGTGAGATCGTCCACATGGCAGCGATATGTGCCGAAGAAGCATTGCTTCGACGATAGATGGCCTTCACATCGTTCCATCAAGTTGCACCATCATACACCCTCTCTGAAAGTACGACAGGTTGAAGGATGAAAGCCCAAGTTCGGTGTACATGGGCGCATTCGACAAAGAATTCCGAGTCAAGATGACCGACGAGCCAGGAGCACTTGCAGCTCATTGTGAAGCGATAGCTGCTGAGGAAGTCAACATCCTGGCCATTGTTGCCATAGCGGGTGAACCAACCTCTGCTGCCATCGTCACCGATAATGCAGACAGGACGATCACCGCCCTAGATGCAGCAGGCGCAGATTACAGTGTGTCCGAACTCCAGTTTGCCAGATTGGAGCACAAACCAGGTTCTCTGGCCTCATTCACCCGAGAGATGGGGGAATCCGGAATCAACCTCACTTCACTGTACGTGATGGCTATTGAAGGCGACAGCGCTACGATTGGCTACACCACAGATGAGTGATGGTCAGTCAACGCTGATTCAGTCAGCGTACTTCTCAGCACCTTGGAAGTGCAGTGAGACATACTTCTCATCGCCCACAACCCAACTGTCATGTGGTTCAGGACCGATGTAGAACAGATCGCCGGGGCCCAAAGTGTACACCTCACCATCCTTGAACGCACAGGTCGCATGACCTTCCAGAACCATGCCGAGGTGTTCAACCTCACAGAAATCCGTACCTGTCAGGGGCGAGACATCGACCGACCACTTCCATCCGGGCTCGTAGGTGGCTCGTCCTATCGTCATTCCATCGAAATGGATGACCTCGAACGATCCTTTCTCGAATTCACGGATCTCATCGGGTTGATCGAATCGCTTCAGGATGATGTCATGCACTGTGCTATCTCCGCTCAGGATGGTTCACTGTCATCGCTTCATCCTTCCTGCGTCGACTCGCCAGCAGTGCTGCAGCAAGCCCCATGATCAGGGTCGGCAACAGTCCAGCAGCAGGAACGAATCCGCCAGCCCCAGTCTCTCCAGC
>CAZMJD010000020.1:0-14097 GCA_964566385.1 uncultured Candidatus Poseidoniales archaeon
CCATTTTAAATCCTCTTTCAAAGGTTCAATTCAATTCAGTATATATATTAATCTACAATCGAACGGAAATTATCGGAATG
Source organism: uncultured Candidatus Poseidoniales archaeon (assembly GCA_964566385.1). Classification (GTDB taxonomy): domain Archaea; phylum Thermoplasmatota; class Poseidoniia; order Poseidoniales; family CAYMED01; genus CAYMED01. Next base: position 81 of record CAZMJD010000020.1, read on the forward strand.
GAAAATGAACCGACGTCCTTATTCAAGACTTATCCCTCGGCACCACATGGTTGGCCCTGCTGCAGTCCACGATACTATTTCTGGTCGAATCTTGGCAGATGGCTACCCTGTTGTAGTCGACCTGGTTGAATCCCTAGGTTCTAGAATGGTCGATCGTGTTACTGGTCGATCCTATCTTGATTTTTTTTCGTGCTTCTGCAGCCTCCCACTAGGCTGGAATCATCCAGCATTGTGTGGATTAGAGGAGGAACTGGGCCGTCTTTCCGTGAATAAAATTACGAATAGTGATCTTTACACTACTGAATATGCAGATGCGGTTGAATCGATTGCCTCGGATGCTATGCCTAGCCACTTGGACCGCATGTTCTTCATTGCTGGTGGCGCGATGGGTGTTGAAAATACGATGAAAGCTGCCATGGATTGGAAGTTTCAGAAATTGAATGGTGCAATTCCATTGAGTTCTGATTGCCAACACGCAGATGCGCAGGATGGTTTCTGTTGGAAAACTGATCTCGAACTTTCTTCAAAGATCAGTATTGGCCATTTCAGGGAAGCATTTCATGGCCGGAGTGGATACACCTTGTCTGTTACTAACACCGACCCGGCGAAATCTGAAAGATTCACTAAGCATAAATGGCCTCGTTTCTCGAACCCTAAAATCAATTTTCCAATTGATGAAAATGAAAAACAACGTCTAATTGGGGCTGAGTCAAAAACATTGGAACAGATACGTGCCCATGTAGAGGAGTCCGACGATTCAATGGCTGCTGTGATTATCGAACCCATCCAAGGAGAGGGGGGGGATAACCATTTCACAGATCGCTTCTTGAATGATCTACAGTCGTTAACTCATGAGGTCGACGCTCTCTTTATTGTCGATGAAGTGCAGACTGGCGTTGGTGCAACAGGTCGGATGTGGGCATTCGAGCACTCTGGTATTCAGCCAGATCTTGTTGCCTTTGGCAAGAAGATGCAAGTGTGTGGGATGTTTGCAGGCGGGCGACTCCATGAGGTTGAAGAGAATGTGCTGACAACATCTTCTCGGATTAATTCTACTTGGGGGGGTAATCTATCAGATATGGTCCGCGGGGCTGAAATTCTCAGAACGATCCATCGAGATGATTTGTTGCTGAATACGGCTCGGAGAGGGGAAGAACTTCTACGGGGGCTTTCTGAAATATCGCGTGAGTATTCTTTCGTGAGCAATGTTAGAGGCCGTGGTACTATGTGTGCTTTCACGCTGCCCAACACAGGTCTGCGTGATGAGTACCGGCAATATGCTCTCGATGAAGGTCTTTTCACTCTTACTTGCGGGCCGAATAGCATTCGTCTACGGCCTCCACTGACTATGGGGGCAGATGAGATACAAGAGGCAATCGTAGGTTTTGAGGCAGCAGCTCGCAAGTTGAAATCACATCTGGTAGAATGACAGTTTCATTCTTGTTGCATTGTTCTGAAGCCGAGCTCAGAAGAGGTAGGCTCCGAGCAAAGGTAGCAGGAGACTTGCCTCGCCCTCGACGACAATTTCTTCTGCTGTTGATTTCAGCTTCCCCCAGCTGATTGCTTCACGCAGTCTAGCTCCAGATAAACTACCGTCGTGTTCAACAGCCGTTGTGATGTATACTGCCTTGTCAAGACCGCTGCGATATTGGTTCCACCAGATGACATGATGTTTGCTTATTCCTCCGCCGATCATGAATGCCTCTGATGAAGATGCATTCCATACGATGTCGCTTAGTCGATGTTGGTCTGCCATGAGGTCGACCCACGTGGCTCTATTCTGTGAATGGAGTTGGATCTGTGCGCCTACTGCGCCGTCAACAATGCCGGGGACGATGATGGGGATGTTCTTTCGGTCTGCCCAGGTGCACAGGGAATTGTCGTCATCTAGATTGGATCCTATCTTCCAGATGAGTTCGACAGGGGTGATTGTGCGACTTTGTTCGTCTAGTTCTTTCATAGTGTCTTGGAATAGTGGTGTGAGGAATGATTCGATAGCAGGCCCATATGTTTCGATGGGCACAAGTACGTTCCCTAGTCTTGAGAATCCCCTTGCATAGACTTCATGGTCGTCCATCTCAAAACTCCCACTTCCATATTCTCCTATGCTCCTAGCAATGTCATGATCGAGTGTCCCGCATGTTGTCACTATGACGTCTACCATGTCTCTTCGGAGGAGTTCTACGAAGAAACTCCGAGTTCCAGTTGCCATCAGGCAAGCGGGGAAGGAAAGCCACCTTACTTTGCCTTCGGTAGGTTTGAACATGGATTCAAGCATGCGTGCCGCGGTGGCAAATTTAGGGGCGCTGAATCCCCCTGAGTGTTCCATGCCTTCGATAAGGAGTCGGACATTTCCTCCGTTTTCGCTGATGGTTGAAAAATCATAATCGTTCACCGTCTTTGGTTCCATGGCCTTTGGTGGCGCGATTGGTTCTAAGAACACTGCGGTTCAAATCACTTTTTTTTCCAATTGAATAATTAAATCCCTAATTCGAGCAGCTTCCTCAAATTCATGATTCTCAGCAGCTCTCTGCATAACTGTTCTAAGTTCAGCGATAGAATGATTCTGATCTGGCATCAATATTCTTCGTGCAACGTTCGCCCATCGGGGGGCCCTCTCTCTTTGAGAGCTCGGACCCCCTCCCCGATATCCTCCATCTTCTTCTACGAAATTACCTAGATCAACTCGTGTTTTCCTCCTTCGATGAGTGGTCTCTTTCTTTTCTTCCATTTCAGGAATAGCTTTCCTGATGGTCGTTGGGATAATGCCATGCTTCTTATTGTAGGCGTCTTGTTGCGTTCGCCGTGCAAGTGTAGCCTTGATCGCCTTTTCCATTGATTCTGAAATGCTATCTGCATACATGATTGCCTTGCCAGAACTATTCCTAGCAGCACGACCGATTGTCTGTAGCAGGCTTCGTTCGTTCCTCAGGAAACCTTGTTTGTCAGCATCAAAGATTGCCACGAGACTCACTTCTGGGAGGTCCAGGCCTTCTCTCAGGAGGTTAATGCCGACAATAACGTCGATAATGCCATGGCGTAATGATTTGATGATCTCGGTTCGTTCAATCGTATCTATTTCACTATGTAGGTGGTGTGATTTGATTCCTACGCGTTGAAGGTATTCTGAGACTTCTTCTGCAAATTTGATTGTGAGGACGGTAACCAAAACGCGTTCATTCCGTGCAACCCTTTCATGAATCTCAGCGAGGAGGTCCTGTACTTGTCCTTCCGTAGGTCTAACTTCGACCTCGGGGTCGAGCAACCCTGTGGGTCGGACAATCATCTGGACAACGCTATCGAGGCGCTCAATTGTTTGATTCATCCCTTCTTGAACGCGTGTTCCTTCCTCCCGGCCCTTGATGTAGTGTACATTCTCAAGATCGGGTGGCATCTGGCATTTCGTCGCCTCTGCGAGGCCTCTCAACTCTCTTTCTCCCGGTGTTGCTGAAACATATACCATTCTAGGGATTGAAGCCTGAAACTCTTCGGCCCGTAAAGGGCGATTATCATATGCTGATGGAAGCCTGAATCCGTGATCGATAAGATTTCGTTTTCTGCTTAGATCGCCATAGTACATTCCTCCAACTTGTGGCAGTGTAACGTGGGATTCATCCATCATTACAAGGAATCCTCCAGGATCGTCAAAGAAAGCAGTTGAACAAGCGGCCATGAAATCCAGAAGGCAGTAAGGTGGTTCGCCCTCTTCTCTTCCATCAAAGTGGCGGGAATAGTTCTCGACTCCCGAACAGTGGCCTATTTCGCGAAGCATTTCAAGATCATACTCGGTACGCTGTCGGATTCGAATCGCTTCAAGATCCATACCATTGTTCTCAAACCATCTGATTCTATCTTTGAGTTCCGATTCGATATTATCTAGTGCGCGTTCAAAACGTTCAGGGTCTGTCATAAAGAATTCTTTGGGATGTATCCATACTTCGTTAACTTCGTCGTGGACTGACCAATCGATGGGGTCGCAAAGGGTGATTCTCTCGATGCCGTTTGGTCCGAACCTGATTCGCAATGGTTCGTCACGTGAAGGCATCCAGATGTCGAGTAAATCTCCTTTCAGTCGCACGCTCCCTCTCTCAAGATCCAAATTCGTTCTGGTGTATTGCAGTCCTAGTAAAGATTTGAGGACGTCCCGGGGGCTTTCTTGGTGTCCCACTTCAAGCGGGATGTGCTGTTGAAGGAAGGTTTCAGGGGGGTTTAGGCCGTAGATGGCTGAAACAGTGGCCACTACGATGGTATCGCCTCTTCGAACGAGGCTTGCAACAGTGCTGAAGCGCTCTTGATCTATCCTTTCATTCTTTGAAAGTTCTTTGTCAATGTATAGGTCTCGTTGTGGTAGGTACGCTTCTGGTTGGTAATAGTCGTAGTAGGAAACGAAATATTCTACGGCATTATTTGGGAAAAGTTGACTCATCTCTTGCCATAGTTGCCTTGCAAGAGTCTTGTTATGGCAGATGATTAGCGTCGGTCGGTTGATATTTTCGATGACGTTTGCCATCGTGAACGTCTTGCCAGAGCCTGTAACTCCCAAGAGAATCATGCGGGTTTGAAAATTTTCCAATTGAGAAATTAATTTAGAAATGGCTTCTGGCTGGTCCCCAGCCTGCTTATGCTCCGCATGGAGCCTGAAACGTCCTCCTGCAGTCTCACGAAGGGCATTGGACTCGATGAGTTCCTTTCTCGTCCGGAGGATTCGATCGTATGCAGTGGAGCTCCTTTCTTTCGTATTCATGGACGGTACAGGCCTCCATTGACGTGAATCACTCCGGCGGTCATGTAAGCTGCCTCTTCTGAACAGAGGAAACCGACGACACCTGCAATCTCATCCGGGTCGGCAATACGGCCTAAGGGGACTTTTTCTTCTCTTTCACGCCGTCGTTTTTCTGAATCCTGTGACAGGATTGCGGTGTCCACAAAGCCAGGTGCAACGACGTTCACTCTGATGTTTCTGTCTGCGACATCGAGTGCCAGTGATCGAGCCCATGTGGTCAAGGCTGCTTTTGAGGCGGCATAATCTGCGCCGTGAACAGAACCTTTGGATGATAGCTGTGATCCAATAACGACGATTGATGCCCCGTCGATTATCTGGGAATTCAATTCCCACCAGATTCTGTGGCTTGAGAGGAAATTGATTTCAAGAGTCTTGGACATTCGGTTCGGGTCGACCTGACTCGCCGGCCAACGCTCATACATGCCGTGATTCAACACGAGAGCACAGATGCCAGATTTGCACCATGGGTGCTTAGCAAGCAACGTGATTTCACTGGCGTTTGCGGCGTCAACCTTCACGGCAATTGCATCACCTCCATCTTCTCGAATGCTGCGCACGACCTCTTCAGCCTCGAACGCGTGTGTGTTGTATGTCAAAATGATGCGATGGCCGAGTGATGCGAGTGTTTTGGCGACTGATGCACCAATTCCACAACTTCCACCTGTTACGACGGCCACTGGGGAATCAACCATCTTCGCTCCCATGGGCGCATGCTACTTGCACAGGTATTTGAAGCGGTGCTTTCTGCTCCACACCGCTTGTTCGGACTGCTGGCAGTGCTCCCTTGGCTTGGTCTCATCGCGTCGTGCTTTGCACTCTTTGCACCACAACGTTCGCGAGATGGTTCACTCTCTGCCCTCATTCTTCTGATTCAGATCTTACCTTTTGTTGTACTTGTAACAGCTCTTGCTATGAGAGCTACAGAACTTGCTCTTGTTTGGGCTACCGTCGGCGAGGACCTACCTTTGATCTATAGGGTCAGTGGTGCCTGGGCCTCTCGCGAAGGTCCTCTATTGATGTGGGCCGCAATGCTTTCCTCTCTTTCTTGGTGGTACCGACAACGTACCACGTTCAATATGCATGAAGCACCCCTGATCGAGAGCGTCACTTGCCTATTGTTTCTGGTGAGTATAGGCATGGACCCCTTCTCTCTCAGCACGGAATACATGCGTCAGAGTGTGCCTGCTGAGATGAACCCTCTCCTGCAGACCTCTTTAATGGCGATTCATCCGCCGATTATCTTCATCTTTTATTCGGTGACATTGTTGACTGCACAACTTGACCTCTGTCGTTCGGGGAAACCCGAATCAACATTAGATGGGTATGCACATCGTGCAGCCCTCTGTTCATTCATAGTGGGCACAGTGGGTATAGGTCTAGGGGGCTTGTGGGCATTTACTGTACTGGATTGGGGGGGGTATTGGGCTTGGGATCCAGTTGAAACAGGTTCGTTGCTTCCCTGGCTGGTCATTGCAATACGTCTTCATGCTCCCCATTCCTCTCTTTTCAGGTCCGTTATAATTCAGCGTTCGTGTGCAACTGTTCTGATTGGGTCCACATTCTTTGCCACACTAGTCACTCGGGCAGGTGGCGTTTGGGCTTCAGTCCATGCCTTCGTTGGCCCTACGGGAGAAACTCCTTCCAGTGATGGTCTACAGCGTCTTTTGTCAGTCTCGTTCGATGCAGTGGCAGGTGTCGAGATCATGACATACCTTTCGATATTAGTCCTCGTCCTTGGGCATCTACTCGCGGCAATGCTTGAAACTCCACCATTACCGAGACATCATTGGATCAATGTGATGTCACCGGCTCTTGTGAGCTTGATTTTCGGGCCAACAGCTGCCGTTCTGATGCTTGCGATCATGGCAGTACTTTTGCTACGCTGGATCATATTACGAACGGAGAAAACCTTGCACTTCAATATTGAATCAGGATCTGTATCACTCATGATTCTCGTGTCAATCGTTGCAACATTTGGTCCACGCTCAGAACCATCACTTGAAGTGTGGTCATGGTGGATGGATGGTCTCTTGCTGATATGTCTCATGATTCCCCTCATTGTCCATGCATATTACTCGGGCCGAGCTCGTGAAATCACTCGCTGGAGCATTGTCTCCCTCCTCCTTCTTGGAACGTGGGTGGGTCTTGCAGGCGTGCCAACAGCAGCGTTGTTGATTATCGTGGCACTGATTCCTTGGGTATTGGAGGATGCAAATGAATCGATTACCTACTCTAATCGTCGACTAAATCTCTCACGGTTTGTGCGCACCTTTGCACCAGTTCTGGGTGCCATCTACTTCACCATGACATTATTCATTCTCTTCGCCAGTATGGATGTACCTCAATTTGGGCTCCACGAGGTTCTTGGGGCTCCATTACTCGTCCTCGCTCTTCTGGGATTGCCACTTGCACATGGAACTGGAAAGATCGATGTAAGGAGAATTGCATTGGTTGCTTCCCTCGCCTTCGCCTCAACGCTAATTGGTGGGCTGCTGTTCATGGATGTCCTTCCGGGGGATGCCCATCTTGCTCTAGCAGGTGCTGGAATCACTCGAGGAGTGATTGCAATATTGCTCCTTCCTCCATTATTGCTTGCAATTCCCGGTCTTCTCATACCGATGTGGTCGGCAATAGGTCAAGTACGGATGAAGGCGTCTGCGGTGAGAGTTCGTCGATTTGGAACAGTTGTCATTCATTTTGGTCTTGTGCTTCTACTGCTCGGCCATGTCTTCTCAACAACATTGGTTGCTCGCGGAGATCTTGGACATGTAGTAAGCGTCACACAAGATGTTCCAGTAATAGTAGGTGGCCGTGCATATACGTTAGATTCGTTTGAAGTAATTCCAGCTACTGATGATGAATATCATTCCAAAGTGGGTGCTGGCGACGGTTACATTGGTCTGAATCTGAAAGTTGTTGATACTACCTCTTTTGATCAAACGAGTATGACTCCTGGAGTGATACGATTTGATGACTCAATGATGGCGAGGTCGGAGGTAAGTCGGGCGATGACTGCATCGGGGGTCACGATTGCGATATTAGATGCCCAGCAAGCGAGCGACCTCATGCTCAAGATGGAAGCCGGGGAGAGTGTCGATCGCGTACGTGTCACCATCTATGACCTGCCTTTGAATCAACTCGTCTGGCTTGGTTGGATATTGATGGTGGGGGGTTCACTCGCCGTTCTTACCACGACTCCACGCGTTGGGGCAAAGGAGGATGAGTGAGGCGTGTGGATGATAAAGTGAGTGCGGGTCGCATGCTTGGCGAGGACCATGGATAAAGGGAGTGTCATCCAGATTGAGTACACACTATATGATGCCGAGGCAGACATTGTCATCGAAACGAATCGGGTTGGTGAGCATGAATGTGCGGGAGATGATTGCACGGACACGTCTCACGAAGCACGGCCGCTGACAACGATTGTAGGTTCAGGGCGCCTTATTCCTGGCTTTGAGGAACATCTTGAGGATGCTGAAGAAGGGGGAGATTATACTATTGAGATTCCCGCTGAGAAAGGCTATGGGGCTAAGGATCCGGATCTCGTTGAGACTATCACTCAGGATCGCCTTCTTGCTTCGGTACCCGATCCTCGTTCATTGCAGATAGGTTCGCCCGTGACAATCAACAACCGAGTTGGTGTCCTTCAATTGCTCGCTGCTGGACGTGCCCGAATAGACTTCAATCATCCTTTAGCTGGGAAGACTCTTCGATACGAGTATACTGTCACGAAGGTCATCAAGGATGAGCAGGAAAAATTGTCCGCTATTGTCGAATCTCTGACCGGGCGCTCTGGTTTCGGTTTCGAATCTACGGAGGAAGCACTTGTCATCACCCTTCCAGACGATCTTCGCTACGACGCTCGTTGGGGGTCGACTAAATTTGATGTTGTAGGTGGCTTGAGAGAGCACGCAGGCGCTGAAACCATCATTTTCAAGGAAATACATCCCATCCGCGTGGCGGGGGACGCGTCTGAAGAGGAGTAGGCGTGAGTCTCTCGGAGAGCGATGAAGAATCTCTGCCAGTCAAAGAAGGTGTAGGTCGACCATCTGTGTCTTCTTGGCACTTGGGTGAGCGCGTATGTCTGGCTTTCATCGTCATTTGTGGCGTATTGCTCTCTATTCATTTCCTCACATCAGGTTCATGGTTCCTTGGAGAGGCGATTAAGAAATCCCTCCTCTCTCCATTCGTTGATGATATTGAATCGCGGGATGGCACCTATAATCTCGTCAACACAGCGGTCTACGCTACACTCCTATTGGTTTTCGTCGTCACGATTGCCGCAGTGATGCGTAGTACGTCATTATTGGCAGATGAAAGAATGCTCGTGGCATTCATCCCCTGGATCATCTGGGGCTCAACGGCTAGGGTTCTCGAGGATTCTGGCTTCTTCACGAAAAGTCTCCAATCTCTCTACATCTCTCCAATTATCCATTTTCACACTGCTGTTTGGGTTGCGTTATGCCTTGCAGTTGGATGTCTTGTACGGAGCCCTTCTAAATCAGTGGCTGAAATGGGGGCCGAACGCTGGCGTGTAGCCATCTCCATTCTTGTTATCTATCTGGCTCACGTTTTGCTCGTTATCATACCTGCCATGGACTCGGGGGCCGGGACTGGGTGGAGTCTTTTCCCAGCTATGGGTCTTGCAGCGGGCGTTCTCGTGTCGATTGTCTTGCCCTTGTTATTCATGACTCCTCGTCGTGCACCTTCGATGGTACTAGGTGGTGCCGGGGTTGCTATCATCATGATGCACTGTGGCCTTTTCTTCAATTTCCTGGTAGAACCTTGGGATTCCGGTGCTGAACTAAGGCCTTCGCTTCTCCTCTTGCCTCTGTTCCTTTCCATTATCGTCCCCGTTGTTCTCATTCGTTATGGGTTGAGTTCGAGAGATGTGATGGCCCATCACGGTCTTGAAATTGGAATTGTTCCAGACGGCCTCACGTTTCAGGAATGGTCTTCGCAGGTAAGTACGGGTCGTATGGTGTCTACAGCTCATTCGCCGAAAGCTATGGCTGCCAGTGCTTTTGTTGTGCTTCCAGTCATGGGTCAGGTCATTGATGGCTTTGCCACATGGGTGGGGATTGATTTCCTTAGCTATGAAGAGAAACACGTCCTCGGTCGGAACATCATGGAAGCCGGGGATTTTATCTTAGAGGGGGGGTGGTTATTCATGCTCGTTAAACTCGCTCTTTCGGTTGTCGTTGGCTATGTGATTGCGACGACGTGGGTAGAAGATCGTCAAAGGCATCTGAGGCTTCTTGTTGTGGTGGCATTAATGACGGTGGGACTCGCTCCCGGCCTAAGGGACGTCGGAAGGATGGCCCTAGGAGTGTGAGGCGGGCCATGGAACCTATTGACGTCCCGGCAACCGTGGTCGATGGACTGCGGGACCGAAATGAGGATATCTGCGGAGAATTCAATGAATTGATGGAATCGATTCGGAAAGGAGTTGGTGGGAGGGCAGAGGAACGACATCGGCAACGTGGTAAACTCCTACCTCGTGAACGCATCGAGCGAATCATTGATTCTGGCACTTCCTTTCTTGAGTGTTCGACATTGGCTGCTCACGAAATGTATGGTGGTCGCGTGCCTAGTGCTGGTGTGGTTACAGGCGTAGGGGTGGTTCACGGACGGCCTTGCATGATCATTGCTAATGATGCAACTGTCAAAGGCGGTTCATATCATCCACTTACTGTCAAGAAACACTTGCGTGCTCAGCGTATTGCTATGGATAACCTTCTTGATTGCATTTACTTAGTTGATTCAGGCGGTGCCTTCCTTCCAATGCAGGATGAAGTGTTTCCAGATAGAGAGCATTTTGGACGAATCTTTCAACATCAGGCTACTATGTCTTCAATGGGGCTGTCTCAGATCTCTGCAGTACTTGGTTCCTGTACTGCGGGTGGCGCCTACGTGCCGGCGATGTCGGATGAAGTGATTATTGTCAAAGGAAATGGGACTATCTTCCTTGGGGGACCCCCTCTTGTTAAGGCGGCTACTGGTGAGGAAGTAGATGCTGAGGAATTAGGTGGTGCTGAGGTGCATACTATGCAATCTGGAGTTGCAGACCATCTAGCGGAGGATGAAAGTCATGCCTTGGACTTGGTGCGGGATATTGTAGAAACTCTGCCAGCCCGGGATCGACTCACTCCATCTTTTACGCCTCAGCCTCCGTTGTCAGCGGGTGGTTCACTCCTTGATCACGCTCCCTCGCTTCCAGGTGTAGCTACTAATTCACGTGCACTTCTTTCCCATCTTCTAGATGCGTCTGAGTTTCATGAATTCAAGGCAAGATTCGGAACCACTTTGATTTGTGGGTTTGGGAGAATAGAGGGGTATGAAGTGGGCATCATCATGAATGATGGGGTATTGTTCAGCGAGTCTGCCTTGAAAGGAACTCATTTCATACAATTATGTTCTCAACGTCAAACCCCTCTTGTTTTTCTGCAGAATATCACGGGATTCATGGTCGGCCGCTCCTATGAAGCGGAAGGGATCGCTAAACATGGGGCTAAATTAGTGACGGCTGTTGCGACGACTCAAGTCCCTAAGTACACAGTCATCATTGGTGGGTCACATGGTGCGGGCAATTATGGGATGTGTGGGCGAGCCTATGACCCAAGGTTTCTGTTCACTTGGCCAGGTAGCCGCATAAGCGTGATGGGTGGCCAACAGGCGGCAGATGTTCTGGCTCAAATCAAAGCAGATCAGCCGAGAGGGGACGATGATCCTCCGTTCACAGATCAGGATCTCAAGGCGATCAAAGACCCTATTCTTGAGAAGTATGAACGTGAAGGATCAGCCTATTATTCGACGGCTAGACTTTGGGATGATGGGATTATTCACCCTAAAGACACTCGGGCAGTTCTTTCTATGGCGTTGTCGATCTCATCGCCCATTCCTCCAAGAACTGGTGGATTTGGATTATTCAGGATGTGAAATCAATTCAAATTCTCAATTGGAAAATTATATCAATGGTGTGGAAATGACCGGATATCCCAATATTAGTCAACCTCCAACAACCGAATTCACCACCCTTGTCATTGATGGAGCAGAAGCATCTCTTTGCATCTCTCGTGAAGAGAAATACAATGCATTGAATGAACAACTGATCAATGAATTGATCCACCTTCTGGAGTGGACTGCTGAACGTTCAGTAGGGTCCACTGGTGAGTTGTGTGATGCTGAGGGCAACCTCTACCTCAGGATACTACGCATCAGTGGCTCAGGAAAACATTTCTGCGCAGGAGCAGATATCAACATGATGCGTGAAGCAGGTGCCAAGACTATCGATGAGAACCGTGAAAATTCCTCGCGTTTAGATCAACTCTTCAATGGACTATGGTCTCACCCATGTTTTACGATAGGTCTTGTACAAGGAGTTGCACTTGGTGGGGGGGCAGGCCTCATCGCTTGTATGGATCATGTTATTGCAACTTCTGACATCAAAATCGCCCTTTCAGAAGGTAAGTTGGGAATTCTTCCCGCAGTCATTGGCCCCTACGTTTATCGCAGAATAGGTAGCGCTAGTTTTCGACGGCTTGCCATGCAGGCAAATAGAATTGGTTCGGAAGAAGCTTTGCGAATTGGGATGGTCGAGCAGATTGTAGAAACTGTAGCAGATCTCTCGCCTTCGGGTGATCAAATATCTCTAGAGGTCATGAGCACTGGTCCGATGGCAGTTGCGGCAGCAAAGGAGTTGACTCTTGGATTTGATCGTTGGACTGGAACTGATGAGGAGCTCCGTCAATGGACTCTTGATTTCACTAGTCGGATGCGCGGCAGTGATGAAGGCCAAGAGGGGCTCTCCTCATTTCTTGAATCACGCTCACCGGATTGGCATCCCGATGCGGGGGTCTGAATTTGAATAGGCTCTTCATCGCCAACCGCGGTGAGATTGCCGTCAGAATTGCACAAAGTGCCAAAGAAATGGGCATTGAAGTCGCTGCTTTGATTCCCCCTCAGGATCTTCGTGGACCATTGTTTGAGTCATTGAATCATTCTATTTCAGCGGGTTCAAATGAAGAGGCGAGAGAGATGTTTCTGGACCCTGTTCGAATGGTTGAATGTGCCAAACAACTCAATTGCGATGCTGTCCACCCTGGGTACGGTTTTCTCTCTGAGAATTCAGAATTTGCCGAGGCTGTCCAAGATGCCGGTCTGACTTGGGTAGGGCCCCCTGCAATCGCAATTCGAACAATGGGTGATAAGTCAATGGCTCGGGATGTCGCCGAAAATGCCAAAGTGCCACTTTCACCCGGTGTTTGCCTTTTACCTGACCAACGTACTCTCTCAGAGGATGATATCAGAAAAATTGGATTTCCAATGATGATCAAAGCTGTCGCTGGCGGCGGTGGTCGCGGAATGCGCCACGTGATGGATGCAACCTCTCTGGAGGTTTGTATTGAAGAGGCGCGCAGAGAATCTCTCTCATCATTCGGTGATGACGCACTGATAGCTGAGAGCCTCATTACTGAAGCTCGACATATCGAAGTCCAGATACTCGCCGATCAGTATGGTGATGTAAGGGCTCTCGGCGAGCGTGAATGTAGTATTCAACGTCGCAATCAGAAAGTGCTTGAGGAATCCCCGTCGAAGTATGTCACAGAAAAGACGCGTTCTATTCTCTACGAAGCCGCGTGTTCACTTTCTCGCGAAGTTGGTTATGTTGGTGCTGGAACGGTGGAATTCATGGTGCGCGATATGGGGGAGGGTCAGGAAATCAGTTTCCTAGAGATGAATACGAGATTACAGGTCGAGCATGGAGTCACTGAACTGTGTTATGATCTCGACCTTGTTCGGGCGCAACTCATCATAGCGGAGGGGGGGTCATTGTCATCGCTCTTTCCTTCTGATTTGGAGCCACGTGGCCATGCCATTGAAGTGCGATTATGCTGCGAAGATCCATTCTCTGGACATTTGCCGCAAGTGGGTATTATTCACGCTCTTCATTTTCCCGATGGCCCGGGAGTCCGTATTGATGCTGGTATTGGGGTGGGTAGTGAAATTTCGACAGCATTCGATTCATTGATCGCTAAGATTCTAGTTTGGGCAGAGGATAGAGATGGAGCTCTTGAGCGCTTGGCAACAACCTTGCGAAAAACCATAGTTCATGGCGTAGTAACTAATCTTCCTCTCTTGGTCGCCTTAAGTCGGGACCCGGCAGTTGAAAGAGGAGAGGTTACGACTACGTGGCTGGAATCTTCCTCGCCACTAGAGAATATTGCTTCGGAG
>CAZMJD010000021.1:0-14074 GCA_964566385.1 uncultured Candidatus Poseidoniales archaeon
AATGGACCATCAATCGAAACAATCGCCTGTGAAATAGCATCTCCAACACCAAGTGGATGTTCTTGGATATACATGATGACCTCTGCTTTTTGTGCCGGTTCAAACATCCATTCACTCAGTTCAGTTCGTTTCCCCATCAGTCGTTGTTTAGCGTCAGTCGTCCCTTTTGCAACGTCAAACAGATGTTCTTTCCCTTTACTCAATACAAGATGTATGCGATCAACTCCTGCAGCAGCAGCCTCAGCAACCACATGGATGATGAGTGGTACATCAAGCAGCGGCAATGCTTCCTTTGGCGTAGCAAGGGTTGCAGGAGCCATTCGTGACCCGACGCCAGCAGCAAGAATCACAGCATCGCGAACAGGGGCCATTGTATCGCAGAGGAGTTACTGCTTCATATCCGGTCCGCTTGGCTGTGGTGTGATTCAGATGGAATCTGATGCCGACCCCCCCCCATCTGCTGTTCTTCCAGGAAGTTTGGCAGTTTTTCTTCTCGTCATATTCTACCTCCGCCTCAGTCCAGCAGGACCCTGGGGAGAACCAAAATTCACCAATGGAGTTGTGGGGGTTTCAGCCCTCGCCTTACTCTATGTGTCTTGGTACAGATTCACATTTCATAGAAGTGGCGTCCTTATCCCCATTCGTGAACTTGAACAACCAAGATCTGCAGGTATGAAGGCAGGTCTATTCTCATTCTTCTGCATAATTTCAGCCCGTTCATTCGGCGGCAGTACTTTGCTACCCGGAGCATCAGGCCTAGTGATTCTTGTGATAGGATTACTCGGTTTTCTTCAATCAGTGTATCTTCTGACTTTACGTGATCCTACCTCACTTGCCCCTGAAGAGACATGATTACCAGAAACTCAACCCCTTCGGTTTCTTTCCTTCTGCAGCACTCCGTGCCAAATGGTCCGCTCGTTCATTCCACCGATGGCCTTCATGGCCCCGTACATGATTCAAATCCACCATTCTTCCAACCCTGGCCGCGTTGAGTGCCGCCCTGACAACATCAACAAGTTCTAGATTCGCCTTTGCTTTCCACCTTTCTTCTGCGATTTCCATGGCATACATGGAATCACAACGAATCACCACTTCTTCATCCCCCTCATATTGAATCACCCATCGTAAGGCTTCTAGAAGGGCCGTCAATTCAGCAGTGTTATTTGATGCCAGTAAAGCACCATCCCACGCGTTACTTTCCGGATTGATATGTACTACCCCATGATCTTCTTCTGAGATAGTACCCCGTCCACGCCCTAATCCATCATCTCCTTGAACGATCACAATCCCCCATCCTGCCTGTGCCTCCCCATCAATATTCATGCAAGATCCGTCAGCATAGATGTGGATTCTCTTCACAATCGTGCGTCCTATTCACCAATTAGAGTTCGATAATCATCTGCACTGAGCAGTTCGTCAACCTGCCCCATATCGTCAGTTTGAAGTTTCACAATCCATCCTTTTCCATATGGGTCGTCATTAATTGTCTCAGGCGTGTCCTCAAGCAAGTCATTCACTTCGATAACTGCGCCACTGATTGGAGAAAAGATTGGTGACGAGGATTTAACGGAGTCAACTGCTGCAAATTCATCCATTGCGTCCACTTTAGCCCCTATTTCTGGAAGCTCAACATAAACAATGTCCGTAAGAGCATTCTGAGCATGATCGGTGATTCCAATGATCACAACGCTATCTTCTACCCTCACCCATTCATGCTCTTTTGTATATCTGAGATCTTCTGGGGTGTCACTCATGTTCTTCCTCTTTGAAGGCGAGAAGCCCTCACAGATTGATTGTTTTGTTTCATTCCTCATTTGAAATGAGGTCATTTTGGCGCATGGCTAATTCAAGCCGAGCCCATGCATCAGATGGATCTCCCGACGACATCTCCTCATCCAATTTTTCGTACGTTGCATCTGGAAATCTCTTATTGAACCATCCTATTTTTTGATGAGAGAGAATTGCGCAGAGGCTGACCACCACCGCTAGGGCAGGTAATATCCATCCACTCATTCCAGAAGCCCAACAAATCCCCCCAGTGGTGGAATCGCAACTGATTCCAGGGGGTAGCCTTCCTAAGGAAAGTGCGACAGCTACTGCACCCCACAACCCGAGAGCGGTACCAAAAAGAAGACGAGTGGATTGTGCAGCAGGCGTATTCATACATTCACCGCGTCCACTCCCGTCAGTAGGTCTCCCTGACGAGATTGAAGATCTTGTAAGGCAACAATGCCCGATTCACAGGCGTAACCTCTAGAATTCTTGCATCATCTCTGCGACGAATGTCTTGGAGTAATGGATGTCGTGACTTCTTATGGAGTGTCAATAATGCTGGTTTGTCAACATTCAATAATTCACGAACAGCCTCCACAAAACCTTCTGATTCAACTTGTAGCATCCCAATCTCATCAACTACTAATACTTCACATTCTTCCATAGCTGAACGAAGCGCTGGTACGGCGACAGTCTCCAATGCCTCTGGATCGATTCCCAACCCTAAGACACGATTCCTAGAATCGATTGATTTGTGAGCGATGATGCCCTCTTCACCAGTACGATAATTCACAATCTTATGGCCCCGCCGCTCATTATCTTCAATGATCGGTAATGTGATTACTCCTCCGATAATATTGTCCTTGTCAAAAATCCCTCCAGAGGCCAAAATCTCTTTTTCACGTTCATCAGTGATCATTTGAAGCAATTTCTCCAGAACAGCACTCTTCCCACTCCGTGGAAGTCCTGTAATCCCTATCTTTGGATGAATTCCCATCTGCTCACCTCTTGTGCCAGTTTTTGTGGGGGGTCGTTGGGCTATAAATCAAGGTGCAAGTGGTGCATCAATCTCCGCGTTGTAAACTCTCTTTGATTTGCTTGATGAGTTCCTGGTCACCTAGCATCGGTATGCCGCACAGATCTCTTCCAGTGGTCATCCAATACCAGCCTTCTGTGACCCAATCGAAGAGTTTGGCTAACTCATCATCATTCAAGCCACACCTCTCAGCAAGAGCACGGATGAGGTGAATCTCTTCTTCAGAATATTCTCCATCGATAGCACATATGAGTAGGGTGTCTCGCAAAGCCAATCTGCGAACACGGTCAGTGGTCGAACCTAGAACTTCTTTGATATCTGGAGGAGACTCCAAGAGCATACGTTGCTTTGCCCTGACATCAGGATGCATCAGCATTCGTCCCATGACGGATTCCAACACCGCTAGCTCCTCTGATTTCAATCGCCCATCAACGGCCGCTGCAAGGACGAGCAACGTCACATATGCCCCGCGTTCATCAGCATCAAGCTGATCACTAACATCTGGGAAGAGCATACCTATCACTCAATCTTCTTGAGGAGACGATATCCGTCTTGCATCCACTCGAATCCGTCTACGACCCAGTCGAGCAGGTCGTCCACAACCTCGAAATCAATATTGAGTTCTTCAGCAAGCAGATCGAGAAGTTTCCGTTCATTGTCGTCAACTTCACCATCGGCCGCCGTCATCAGGACGGCGTCCCTCATCGCTAGCCGGGCCCCTTCTCTTCCAAGACCATCGATTGCTTCGCGTAGTGATGGAGGATCTTTCAGCCATTGTCTTGCTCTTTCCCGAGTCTTTGGTGGAAATAGAGCCGTCCCCATCCGACTCTCGAATAGAGCCATCTCCCCTATATCGACCTCCCCATCAACCTTGGAGACGAAGGCCAGTACCTTGGCCCAAGCAGTTCTCTCTTCAAGGGGTAGTTTGTGAACAGTATCCGGGAGCATGTAGTGTCGAGGAGAAACTGATTCATGACTTTGCCGGCGCAGTCTTGTGATACTGTTTTCCCATTATTCAATCGTCTTTGGTCACAACATCACTTTCCATTCCAGTCAAAATACCGCGCAGCGATGCATTATCCCGATGCAGAGCCTCCATCATTTCATACTTCACCCCCAATGAATCTGCCAGTACTGTAAGTGCCTTGCTGTCTTTTGGCAGACATTTCCCGCCGAACCCTCTGTATAGCCCAAATATCGGGTCGAGGTGCGAAGGCCCGATTGGTTGTGGTTGGGGTGCTATGATCATCTCTCTGATACGCGACCAATCTTCTCCAAGTGCTTCACAAATATCGAACATCTGGTTAGCGAAAATCACTTTCCAAGCGTAGAATGCATTCTTCGTGTATTTCACCAGTTCAGCTTGTGTTGGAGTGACATGGAATGTTTGTTCACTCTTCAGAACACCAGCTTCACGATGGTGTTGAAAAACGAGCTCAGCGACATCCGAATGATGGCTCCCACAGATCACCAACTCTTGGTTTCCAAAATCCTCTAAATGCTGTCTCTCCACTAGAAATTCTGGATTATATGCAAGTTTCAGGTGTGGATATCGGGCATGGAAGTCTTCTGTCGTGCCAGGGATGACAGTACTTTTGATGACAGCAGTAAATCCGTCTGGCAATTCATCGAGGACGCTTTCGACAATCGATGTATCACAAGACCCCTCATCCCCCATTGGAGTTGGGACTGCGATATAGGCAACATCTGTATGTGAGGTGACATCTTTGAGTGTAGTTCCCCTAACTGGGTCGTGAATGAATACTTCGTGAACTTTTGAGAACCAGTGTTCAACGGCACCCCCTACGAATCCAGCGCCAATGATTCCAACCTTCATAGCGTTTCTAGGATTTTATGGAGGCCCTTCAAACCTCTCCTAGATGAATCGCAGGTTCCTTTCCTTCATATTGTTAGGAGTAGGGTCAATTCAGTCCAAATTCTCATCCCTCATGTTGCAAGGAGTAGGGTCAAGTACACCCTCCTTAGCGAGTTCAGCGGCAGCAAGCAGCGCATCTGGAGTGCCGCAATCAAGCCATTGTTCTGCGCCAATGTCAAGAAGGGCAGCATCCCCCGATCTGACATAAAGGCGATTCAAATCTGAGATAGTGAAACCATCTCCTTTTCGCTCCATTTCGTCATCAAGAAAGTTCCAGAATCGTTCATCATACAGGTAAATGCCGCCTATCGCGATGTCTGAAGGAGGTTCTTCGGGCTTCTCGATGATATCGACTAGTTTCTTATTTTCATCAAACACGCCCACTCCAAATGATTCTGGATTCTCGACCCGCCTTCCAAGAAGAACGCATCCTGTAGCCTCCTCATCGCCTTTGAAACGCGGTAGATGAGCATCAAATGAAGCGGTCGTGATATTATCTGAGAAATAAATGAGAAGGCGAGCATCCCTAGTATGAGGTCGAGCTAATTGTAGCGCTTGCCCTACTCCTTTTGGTTCTTCTTCAATCACATAGTTGATACTCTCTCCCGGTAAGCCAGTGCCGACATGCTGAGCTATCTGGCCGATGAATTGGTTAGCGATGATGGTGATGTCCTCTATCCCTGCTCGTCTGATGAAACCGAGCGCGTAATCAATGACTGGTCGACGATGTAATGGAAGCAAAGTCTTGTGGGTGAATCGGGTGAAGGGCAACAACCTCGAACCTTTGCCTCCGGCGACAAGAATCGCCTTCATAGGGGGTGGTGACATGTGTATGCACGGAGGCACCCACCTCAAGGCCTTTCGCTCAATGTGAGCGACCCACCAAGCTCATCACCTAGTCGTTTGACTCCAGCCTCAATGAGGTCCACATCATTCTTTTCAGCCCGCAGAAATGCTTCATTTGCCTCTTCAGCTCTTTTCGCATTCGCTTCTTCCACTATTTTTTCAGCCGGTCGTGCGCCGATTTCAACTGCTTCAATCTCAGGTCTAGGGACCATTGCATCAACCCGTTCCCTCTCTTGTCTCCACTCATTGACTCCCTGTTTCCCTTCAGCAATTCGCATACTGCTATGCCCACGCTGTAGGAAATATGCCGCCCCACTCTCACGAATCTCTATTTCCTTTTTCTGACGCAAGTCATCAAGCATTGCTTCAATCCCTTCCCCCCAATAGTCGTCCAACCATTGACTCATTTCGAGATGTTCAAGGGCGGCATAGAGATTCTTGGAGGCGAGTCTAGCCCCGTAACCACCGGTGATTACCATTCCAGTACCTATGAAAACAAAACTCAAACCAATCACCCCCTCAGCACCTTTCCATATCCCATCTGGAAGGGCGAGAGTAACAATCATCCCAACCGCGGCGATCATTATGCCAATGTGCCGCAAATGACGTGCTAAAGAGGCACGTTGACTTGCGTTTCGGATAACAGACTCTACGCCGTCTTGCTTCTCAGACCCCTGTGACACGAGTTTCCACGTCTTCATTCATCGCCCATGATGTATTCTCCATCACCAATCTCGATGAGACTACCTGCTTCGATGAGATTATCGATGGCCGCTTCAACTTCATTTGCATCAAGTCCATGTCGTTGAGCCTGTTCAATGATCCACCTATGAACTGCAATCTCATCTTCCGCATCGGCTTCTGCCACTATATGCACAACTAGGCGCATCACGACTCTAAGCATTGGATCATCAGCATCCGGCGGAGACAGATCAATCAAGTCATCACGGATACGTCCAGCAGTAGGCCGCTCATATCTCCCCTCACCTAGAATTGCGTCGAAATGATCGAAAAGGTTTGACTGGTGTCCTAAATCATGTTCTTTCTCCATACTTCGATGATCGAGAGTATGACCAAGATCCTCTGCGATTGATTCGACGCGTCGTTTTCTATGGATGATCCGTAATAATTCCTTATCAAGATCCATTTCGATAAGACGCAATTCCTCAGTAGCACGTTCAATAATCCATTCTTCCAATACCCAATCGGGGTCTATGGCTTGGCGCAGCCTAGCCATGTCTACGACGATGTCCGGCCACGTGAGTACGCCTGCGGGTAGGTTCACATCACCCCGTTCCATGATGTTGAAGTTGAGTGGCGGCACTTCAATCATCCCACAAGATGTAGTTCCTACTGGATTCGTGATGTGTGCGTTGATGTAGGACGCCCCCCTGCGTTGTCCATGCACAAGTACTGCGTCGCATCCTTACCGGGTGATGGTACTGGACGAGAAATCATGCAGGAGGCAATCAATATGCTGACTGCAATTGAATCATGCACCGACCTTCAGTTTGATGTAACAACAATACCTTGCGGTGGGCAACACTATCTTGAGACAGGAAGGGAATGGGAGGAAGGTTCCTTTGAATTCTGTCGTGATGAGGCGGATGCAATCTTATTGGGTGCCATCGGCTGGCCTGATGCGCATCTTCCTAATGGAGACCTTGCAGGAGGTCAAGTGATACTTGGATTGCGCTCAGGTTTGGACCTGTATGCCAACATCCGCCCAATCAAATTGTATCCTGGAGTCCAACACAAAGTTCACGGGCAACACACTCAGGTCTGGAAACCAGAATATGTCGATATGGTTCTGATTCGAGAGAACACCGAAGGCCTCTACCATAGCCTTCTGCGCCGCTCTGCTGATAAGGCACTTGGACGTGAACCGTATGAACCCGAATCTCGTACTTTCCCTGGTCTTGATGGTGAAGTTGCATGGGATCCTAGACCTATTTCAAAAATCGGTGCAGAGCGCGTGATCAAGATCGCCTTTGACATTGCTCAATATCGACACGGTTGCCCATCTGACGGCACCCATCGAGTAACGTGTGTTGACAAAAGTAATGTCGCCCGGGGATGCCAATTATTCCGTCGAGTCTTCGATGAAGTGAGTGAATCATATCCTGATGTGAACAAAGATTACGCGTACATCGATGCCTTCACGATGTGGCTTATTCGCCAACCCGAGTGGTTTGATGTTGCAGTCCTGCCCAATATGTTCGGCGATATAGCGACCGACCTTGCTGCTGTGTTGCAAGGTGGGATGGGGATGGCTCCTTCAGGAAATATCGGTGTTGCCCATGCTTTGTTTGAACCAGTCCATGGTTCATCTCCGAAATATGCGGGTAAAGGAAAAGTAAATCCAATCGCCACCCTACTCTCTGTTCAAATGATGCTTTCCCATCTCTCCCGTAAGGAGGAGGATACGGAAGCTGCCCGAGCAGCAGTAGCAATTGAGAAAGCGGTATCTGATATCATATCGGAAGGCACAATTCTCACGTATGATCTAGGCGGCATATCATCAACCCATGATGTTGGTTCCGCAATCACCGAACGTACGTGCGAGTACCTCACATCGTAGGCTCGCTGAATGGCTTCCACATTGAGCGATGTTCACCGATACGGATGATGTTGTAAGCATCTCCAAAAGTTTGCCAACCAGCGTAGGTGTAGAACGCAATCGCTTCTTTTCGAGCCTGAAGCCACCCACTTCGAACTGCCCATGTCCTGATCGCTTCATGTTCAAGGGATTCTAGAATCAACTTCCCGAGCCCCCGCCTTCGATGTTCTGCTTCAACCCCCATCTGTCTAATTTGGAATGCAGGCCTCAAGTCATCGGGGTCTGGGAACATCACATCTCCGTCGAGTGGACTGAATGGAGGACACGTTGCTGCCCCCTCACCTTCGTGATCCGCTTGTTTCCCATTGCTATCATGCGGTATGAGATGAGCTCGACCAACACCGATCACACGTCCATCTTCTTCGATCCATGCGTGTATAGCCTCTCCATCATCTCCCAATCTCTCATCACCTAAGTTGAATCCCAACGGTTCTCTCAATGTTCGAAAACGGCACTGGAAATAATTGTCAGGCACTGCCTCCCCTGGAGTTCTCAAACACACCTTCACCTCTTCTCACCCTCATACATTCGTTCAAGCGCAGTGGTCATTACAGAGAGAGATGCAGCAAGGTTTGCTGAATTATCCCATTCTATCAGGTCGCCTTCCTCCACGTTCATGGTAATCATGGCTGAGAGGCATCGCTTCACCTCATCGACAATCGTGATTGTTGCCATCCTTGCAGAACGGGACAAGGGATTCAGATCAACATTGATTATTGATTTTCCCATCCTTACAAGTGCCTCACACCTATCTCCATCTTCTAATGGAACGAGCACGACATCAGCAGTAAGAATTCCATCTTTACACACGTTTGCCCGCGCTCCTTTCAATCCGGGGATCACTCCATCGGGTTCGATACCTAGTATCGGCATGGATTGAACATTCATCCTCCATTCGTCATGATGTAATCTCCCTTGAAGAGATGGGGGGAGATCTCCATTCTCGATGAGTTCACCTCTCATATTTTCAAGAGTTTTAACGAGTTTTTGAATTCGTTCAGGTGTCCGATAAAACAGATTCACTTCGACGCTAGCCCCTAACATGGCAGCAAGAACGAGGACCTCTCGTCCTGCAAGGGCCACTGTATTTCCGTTAACAGAAATCACAGGTTGTGTTGCATCAACAAGTACTTTGAGGGCATGTTTGATTGCATCTTCAGCAGGCTCAGATGTCTTCTCACCTAACAGATAATCAAATGCTTCACCACGTCCATGAGCGATCAGGGCAGAATCAGCAAGGAGGCCTTCTTCAGCCGCTTTGACAATCCTCTCACGCGCCTGTAGCGAGTGGGCCCTTGGATGCTCATCAGGAACAGTCAGTTCAAACCCCCTCACTGACCTCATCGATGAGCATGCTCAAATCGAACGCATTCACTCCTTGTGTCAGTGCACTCATGCTGATGACATCCACATCGACCTCATTCCAATAAATCACGTCCTCTGGGCTTATACCCCCGCTTGCTTCAATCACGACATGTTCACAGAATCCCTCACTGCGCAGGGCGTCAACAACGTTCTGAGTACCCTCTGGTCCGAGGTTATCGATGAGCATGATGACATCTGGCATATCCTCACCCTTGTGATTCTCCAACCACTTCCCGACCTCAATGGCCTCTGATTCTGAGCGAACTTCGACACATAAGAATCGACCCCAGATTTCTTTTGGATCCGGTCGAGCGATGGCTTCGAATCGCCTAGCATCAAGAGTGATGCGAAGCCGCTCAATCGAATCGACCCCTGGTGCCGCGTTTGCCGCATCATTCTCTTTGATCATCATTGCCTCACGGCGATCCAATCGATGAGTCAGGGCGCCTCCAAGGTGGATTGCCCATTTGTCAAGGAGCCCCCATGTTGTCTTCCTAGTTGCCGCTACGTCCTTGTTCGTACGACGTGTCACTTCATTGGCATGTGTGCACAAACCAGACAAACGTCCGAGGATGTTGAGTATCGTACGTTCTGCGAATAGCATCTGATTTTGCGCACCTTGTAACATGAGGACAACATCACCTGTACTGATGTGATCCCCATCTTGAACTGCAGCAAGACAGGATAAATCTGGAAACCACGTAGCAACCATGCGCTCGATAACTGCAACCCCTGCAATCATTCCATCTTGTCGTGCCACCACTCTAGCCGAAGGAATTGCTCCATCGGTTCTGGCCATGAGTGCAACATCATGTTCTGCTTCAATGGTATCTTCGATACCATCCTCTGCAAGAAGGCAACCAATCCACCGATCCATGGAATCAATGAGCCTCTGAATGGGTTGCCCATCGTGCCACAGGAGGTGGCCCGCGTCGTGGGGTTGCCGAGCCGCAGCCATGAGGGTGGGGTTCCGCCGTTGGTCTTGAATGCGGTGCTGCACCTCGCCCATTGTGAAGGGCCCAAACATCGTTGTCATAGGTGGCGGTGCGGCGGGCCTTGTATCTGCATTACATCTCTCCGCTAGAGGTGCACAGGTCGCTATTCTAGAGCGCAGCGAACAACTGGGTGGCCGCCTATGTGTTCCATTGAATGATGATTGGAAGAGCGACCCAGGTCTCCATTTGATCCACGGTGATGGACCGTGGTCACAAACACTGCGCAAAGCGAGTAAAGTACGCCTTCCAATCGTTCCGACGCCTGAATTACATGTGTTGGTTGATGGTCATTGGTCTCAACCGCCCTTCGGTCTTTCTAGTGGTCGCCATGGTGAAACGTCCCGTTTTGCAGCGTACAAGTGGATCAAGAAAATCAGTGCTAAATCTGAACCCGGTCAACGTTGGATGGAAACAGTCAATTCTTTCGATGGTCTTGAGCGCACGTGGGCATCTATTGTAGGTACACTCGTAACCATGGAATGGAACCCAGAAGCTCTCCATCACACAGTACGACGAGCAATGTCGAATGGAATTCGGCGCCATAAATTAGGGATCCCGGTACACGGTTGGACCGACTGCATCGGTCGCCTCATCTTTGCCTGTGAACAACTCAATGCAGTCATTTCGACAGGTTGTGACGTAACTGCAGTTGATGTTCGAGACGATGGCGTTGTGGTTGAGATGTCTGGACATGACCCCATTTCTGCAGATGCAGTGGTTTTTGCTTGTTCTTTGTCCAATACTCATCGTTTGGTTGCACCCCTGGTTCCACCAGTTAAACCCCCCTCGGCCCACTTGATCAGAGTTGCACACGGTGGTGTCCTGCTTGATGCCGAATCGATGTTACGTCCTTTCATTATAGATGTCAATAAGAAAATCATTACTTTGAATCTGGCTAGCGCCTCTCCTGATCGCCTTCCTGAACCACTCAGGGGAACTGGTTCAAGCCTCGAATCACTCATCTTTGAGATCGAAGATGAATCGGTTGAAATCATTGAAGGGCGCTGGCACGCTCATCTTGAATCCTGTGCACCTGGTCTGCAGCGTCATATCACTGAAACAAGACCACTGCAGAAAAGCACAGTCGATCATCGATGGAAGTCAGATTCAGATATTAATCGGGCGACATTGGTTGAATGGATGGCTCAGAACCGTATGGTATCTGTAGCTCATGAATCCAGTGATCACTATGTTTTACTTGATGGCACAGCCATTCGAGCACGCAAAGCAGCGGACAGGCTCTTCAAAGGTCGCCGAGGGCGACGAGGACGTCGTCAACGGTTTGCCTGATTTGATCAAGTGTCTCTGCTTTGATGATGAGTACGGCCCCCCCTTCTTCTTCTTGGATCTCTCCAATGATATTGAGTGTGTCAAGAACGCTCTTCAGTTCCTTTGAATCATGCGGCACATTCATGCGCACGGTCAAGCCATGATTGTCACTCACATCTGACCCAAAGGGATGTGTCATGAAACGATGTCGGCATACTGTGAGCGACTCAGCAGAATCGTTACTGAGGTGGTGGGACTCGGCTAAACGGCCACTTCCTTGGAGAACGACTGATGATCCATGGGCAATCCTCCTTTCTGAAGTCGTTCTCCAACAGACTCAGGTTGTCCGAGGCCTCGTGCACTGGATGCTTCTCATTGAAGCATTTCCGACCCCTGAAGCTATGGCAGCGGCAACAGAAGATGAAGTTCTGCAACTCTGGCAAGGGGCTGGTTACTATAATCGAGCACGGCGCCTCTATTCGCTTACACGAAGATTAGACGGTGCTCCCCTTCCTACCACTTCCTCTGAACTTCAACAATTACCTGGCATTGGCCCCTATACTGCTGCTGCAGTTGCCTCAATAGCTCATGGTGAACCTATTGCAAGTGTCGATGGAAATTTTCGTCGCATCATCTCTCGTATCCATGAGTGGTCCGAACCGAGTTCTAAGCAGATTCAGAGCGCGGCCGATACCCTTCTGGATCGGACACGGCCTGGAGATTGGAATCAAGCAATGATGGACCTCGGTGCAATGGTCTGTACACCACGAAATCCAGATTGTGATGCATGTCCTCTTTCCTCTCATTGTCGTGGGAAGACTTCACCACATTCATTTCCTAAACCAAAGAAACGCCGCCGAGTTGACGAACACGGCATTGCCCTCTTGATTCAAAGTGGTGATCAATTCTTCTTAGAACGCCGTCCTCCGGGCTTACTAGGGGGCTTATGGTGCCCGCCCATACGATTTGAGACGCCATTATACGACTCCATTCTCACTGAATTTAACCTCAGCAATCATGTGCCTCATCAGATAGGTAGCGTGACACATGTATTTTCCCATCGTAGGTGGCACCTTGACGTCCATTTTCTCTCCCTTTCCTTTCCCTTCACCCATCCATCTGGACGTTGGGATGATCCGTCTGAAATAAGTGCTACACGCTTGACAGATCGCCTCATTTCTTTACTCCCAGTCCCTTGAATCTCTCCCCAAGATGGTACGTTTACTTCGGTCGGTGGGCCAGAATCCTTTGATAAGGGTCCAACCCTGGGTAGGTTAGAAGGTGTTCATGATGGATATGACGAACCGAACGACTCGAACGTTTGCTACGGCCACGTTACTGCTGCTGCTCATGACTGCGTTTGCAGGTACTGCAAATGCACAACGTGAGACCCCAGAGACCTGTGAGGATGCCGGTGGCGTTTGGATTGATGATCGCCGAACCTGTTACTTTGAAGAAACGAGAGAAGTAGAGGATGATAAGGCTGAATCGAAGGAGCGAATCCACTTTGATGAGCGAGAATGCCTTGCTCTTCGCGAGCGTGCTGCTCAAATGAATGCAGATGATGAAGGCTATGAACGCATCATTACAGCACTGAAAACGTGTGTTTCATCGACCATGACCGATGAGCACCGTGGTGAGGAAGCAATGAAGAAGATCTGTACTCGATTCACCCCTGACAGGGGAGATTGGGATGGCAAGGACTGGGACAAGGACTGGGACAAGGACTGGGACAAGGACTGGGATAAGGATCAGGACCGTGAAACATCGACTGAAGGACGCCAGTCGGATGAATGCACTGAAAGGGCAAGTGCAGTGTATCAAGAATGCATAGATGCAGGTGTTAGCGCTGAAGATTGCCGCTCGCGATATGCAGCTGCATATGATGACTGTTCGGGTAGTGATGAGCGCGAATCAGATGAGCGTGAAGACCGTGAGTCAGATGAGCGTGAAGACCGTGATGATGAGAGACGTGGAAAGAGAGATGGTGCCCATATGCGCACGCTCTGCCGGCGCATGGCAGAAAAACTCGATGACAAGCGAGACCTTGATCGTCCTGACATGCAACGCCTAGCTGGACTTTGCAAGCGCGTGAAGGAGATTGACTATTCAAACAAGGAGATTGATTCTGAAGAAGCTACCCTCCTTTCCGAAAAGTGCCGAATGATTGCGGACAAATTCGCAGATAAGGATGATGACCGCCGTGATGACCGCGTCCAGCAGCTCCGCGACCGAGTCAGTGATGAGGTGAGTCGAGACCGTAATGATGACCGCGTCGACGTTCGTGATGACCG
>CAZMJD010000022.1:0-14066 GCA_964566385.1 uncultured Candidatus Poseidoniales archaeon
CCCTCACCCTCCCTTAGGTGCATGCCACGTCCAAGGTCACGCTCGATGGAGAGAGTTAGGAGGCCTCCAGATGTTTGTAGTTCCATAGTATGAACAACAACCTCACGACTCAGCAAAGCTTCGATTTTTTCACAGAGAGGAATCCTGAATTCGAGATCACGGTGGACCATATTGATTGTCACTTCAGGGATCGACTGGCCGATGACGAGGGATATCTCTAGAGTGTCACCTTGCAACATAGGTGTGGTTGACCGAACAGGAACTCCTTGATCCAGAAGAGAGAGGTCATTATCTGCGAGGCGGAGGCGGATGTTATCATTGTGAAATCGGACCTTCATGGGCCCATGTCGCAGTGTTTCGATTCAAGTCTTTGGCGGATAAAGACGAGAAGGATGCGAATACACATTCATCCGACCACTGCTGAGGAAACCAACAAGGGTGATGGCATGGGCATCGGCACATTCCACAGCTGCAGAAGAAGGTGCTCCAACAGCTGCTACAACCGCGGCACCGATAGCTACTGCCTTCATGACAAGCTCGAAAGAGGCTCGACCAGACCATACCCAAATGAGGTTTGAGGCTGGTTCAGATGTCATCGAATGGAACCATCTGCCCACAACCTTGTCCATGGCATTGTGGCGACCAACGTCCTCGGCAAGAAATCGGAGTTCACCCTTGGAATCAAAGACTGCTGTGGCGTGCAGTCCGCCGCTGAGTGTGAATGCCTCCTGTTCCTTCCGCATTCTGTCAGGCAGCTCTGCGAGCATCTCAGGTTCCACGAATGGGCCATCCAGTGAAGGTTGACCTGAGAGCGGTGGGAAGAGGACCTGGGCATCAGCCCGTCCGCATAATCCACATGCAGAAGTCACGAGCCCCTCGTGACGAACTCTGTCAAGACGGAGTTCAGGAACATCGAGATTCATGATCACTGCCTCGAGAGGTTCCCCTGAGCCGGGATCAAGAATTGTTTGTTTTTCGATTCCAACGAGATCTGAAGGCTTCCTGATAATTCCCTCAGTCACGCATAGACCAGTGGCTAGGTCCCCATCCGAACCAGGAGTCCTCATCGTGAAGAGCGACCTTTCAACATCCTCTGAAGAAAGACGCATCTCGATCTTGAGAGGAGATTCACGAGCGACGTGGTCAGCAACTGGTGACCACGTACCTTCAGACCAACGCGTGAGTTCAACATCACCGGTTGTAGGATCACGGTCCATGTATCCCGATAGGGACTCCAACATTGAGCATGATGGTCACAATAATCCAGAGATCATGGAAAGGACAAGCCGAGAGGAAGCAACAACCAAGACGATGGCAAGCATCCTTCTGACGAGCTGTGGCGTCGCTAAATGAGCGCCCCAACGGGCACCAACGAATCCACCGACAACGACTGCCGAGCCAAAGGAAAGAAGGGTCATCGGTTCGATAGCCAATCCAACCATCGGCGAGAGAGACGCACCTGCCAGACCTGCGGCTGAATTCAACCAAATGAAAGCCGCACTGGTCGCCGCTGCCTCCTTGGGAGGAGCCCATCTGAATAGAATCAAGAATGGCGTCAGAAAGATTCCACCCCCTACGCCGATCATACCTGACACAAGACCAATCAGACCACCGACGAACAGTGCACTAGGCATATGCAGAACGAACTCATCGACACCCACCTGCTCTTGTGATACCGCACCACCGACATGAAGGCGCCAAGCGGCTAACAGCAGAACCATCGACAGCAGCACATCATAGAGCAGGCCATCGATTGGGAGAGAACCGCCAATAAATGCCATGGGCATTGACGTAATCAGGAATGGCACGGTCAAACGCATCTGAAAATGACCTGCTGAGCGATATGCGATGAAAGCGATTCCAGAGACCAAGAGATTCAGGCACCAAGCATGCTGCTTCAGCCAAGATGGGTCATGGACAGCATAGGCAGTCAAAGACAGGATTGCAAGATAACCGGATGCACCACCATGACCCACAGATGCATACATGGCGGCCACAACCACCAACGCGATAAGGAGCAGAACCTCATCGAACACAGACCTGCCTATTCGCGCTGATTGATGGCCGTTATGGAACAATAGTCATCTTCATTCTCTTCACCAAAGTTGTAGAGTTTTGGCATACCGGAGAAATCTGCCATGTGTTTATGAATAGGCTTACAGAGATTGGATACAATGGTGTTTGAATGCAACATTGATGACCGGGGAAAGGCCTATCGCCTCAAAATAGGAATCAGATCTCTGCTCGCCGGAGTGGTGCTAGCTGTGGGATTCTATCTGGCTGACGTCGACTGGTGGATGCTATGGCTAGCCCCTGCTGGAATGATTGGAGGCGGGGCATTCGCTATTTTCGAAGCTAGGGCTGGATGGTGCATTGTTAGAGCCATGGGGTTCAAGACACCCATATGATTCTGACATCAAGTCACGAATCTACCCGAGAGCCTCAGAAAAATGAATATGGTTCACCGGATTATTCACGACCCAAGACCTCTCGCAAGGCAGGCCTGAGGGCAGGATGAACGAATTTGAATCCAGAGTCAATCAAGCGTTTTGGCCGGACATGCTGGCCCTCGACGACGAGTTCCTTGCCCATTTTTCCGAACAAAGTGGTGATCGCGAATCCAGGAACGGGTGCAATGCAAGGACGTTTGAGAACATCACCAAGGATGCGTGCGAAGCGGCCGTTGCTCTTCGGCGATGGTGCTGTGAGATTGTATGCACCTTCTGCCTCCTCATCCTGCAGTAGGAAATGGACTGCTCGCACCCAGTCATCCATGTGAATCCATGACATATACTGATGGCCACCTGAAATCGGACCACCAAGGCCCAAGAGAAATGGAAGAAGAAGGCGCTCAAGCACACCACCAGTACCCCACAGAACGATACCTGTGCGCAGGAAGACCGTACGCACCCCTGCTGCAATAGCTGGTTCTGCAGCACTCTCCCATGACTGACATACCTCACTGAGGAATCCAGTACCAGATTCGGATGACTCAGTGAGGCGCTCCTCACCTCGACTACCGTACCACCCGATAGCACTGCCACAGATCAGCATCGGTGGGTCATCAAGACTGGCAAGAGATTCCGCGAGATGACGAGTCGGGACCTCTCTTGACCTGTGAATCGCAGAACGACGTTTCTGAGACCAACGCTTCTCACCGATATTGACACCGGCAAGATGGATGACAGCATCATAGCCCTCGAAGAGCGAGGGAGGAATCTCCTCGTAGGGATCCCATTCAACGGGCGGGGTATCCTCTGGTTCTCCAACAAGGGGTTTGGTTTCCTTACGTACGGCGCGTGTCACCTTGTGTCCAAGCACGCGAAGGAAGGAACAGAGTTGGGGTCCGAGCATTCCTGATGACCCGGTGACCATGACCTTCTTTTTTGCAGGTCGAGCTGCAAGCTCATCAAGGTCACGAGAAAGACGAGTCCTGCGCCACTCAAACATCTTCTCAAGGCGAGAACGAACCATCCTTCGACCGAATATGTCCCCCATCTTACCAAATGGCAGACTGTATTCAATGTCGTCTTGGAGGAGTGATCCTCCTTTGTTCTTGACAATCACATGCCGATGAGACCAATATGCAAAGGGACCCTTGCGCTGGTCATCAACGAACCCCTTCCCTCTCTCGACATCTCGGTGCTCTGCGAGCCATGTGCGCCAGACGAAAGGTGCAAGGCGCACCTTGAATTCATTCACTGCACCTTCTGACAATGTTGGATCCTTTCTGACAACGCGAATATGCTCCCAAGGAGTCATGAGGCGTTCAAATGCACCTGGCATCGTATGATAATCGTGTACCACAAAAGGGCGGTGTGACAATTCAGTCGTCACCTTGAATGTCCTCAAGCGCTTCATCTTTGATTCCTCGCCTCGGCACATCCTGCGGGGCAAGCCCGCGGCACGAACGATTGCGTAAGTTGACAGACTATAGTCAGTCGTCCATCAATGTGAAAAAATGAATCAACCCTTATGTCGTGGAGGTTTCACGCAGCGTCCGTGAATCTTCGACAGTTTGTGTCATTCATGCGGATGATGCACACGAAACGGCCCGTCAACATCGATCGCATCGAATCGATGGGACTTCTGGCAGTGAAGTTAGCTCAAGCCTACGCCTTGCGGTCGGACTTCCTTCCCTCGGCGAAGACAAAGAAATTGCAAACCTTGTACCAGAAAGCTGCAGAGATACCTACAGAAGATTCCCAGCGATGGCTACATCAGAAAGCACCTGAGCAATTCTTCGATAGAATAGACCAAATTGACCCAGAACCATTCGCCTCGGCTTCAGTAGGCCAAGTCCATCATGCTATCCTCGACGGTGAGAGAAAGGTCGTAGTGAAAATCATCAAAGGAGAGTTCGAGCGAACATTCCGGCGTGACCTCAAGCGACTGCGTCGCTACTTTCGAATGATGTTGATGATGTATC
This sequence comes from uncultured Candidatus Poseidoniales archaeon, assembly GCA_964566385.1. Lineage (GTDB taxonomy): Archaea > Thermoplasmatota > Poseidoniia > Poseidoniales > CAYMED01 > CAYMED01. Next base: position 4,430 of record CAZMJD010000022.1, read on the forward strand.
CACGTCTGGGCAGAGTAGCTAATCCGATGGGAGTACTAAGGCACGTCGAGCAGTACACATTAGCAGAACTCGACCTGCGTAACGAGATTGAGGGAGCAAAGGTCCTTGAGAAGATCAGGGATGAACTGGCCTCAACATTCCCAATGCCTCGGCTGAACGTTCCCACATTCCATGAGGACCTCTCAAATCGCTGGATTCTCGTCTCAGACCTGATTGAAGGGCCAACCATGGAAGAACGACTCTCCACAGGTCAAGCGTCGTGGGATGATTTGCTTGACCTGTTCAGGATTCAAGGTGCCTTCATGTTTGGAATTGGAACCTTCCATGGCGACCTTCATCCAGGAAATGTCATCCTACAAGATGATGGTTCATTCTTCTTCCTCGACAATGCAGCTGTTTCCACTGCCCCTGAACGCGTACGGAAGTCGTTGTATGGATTCTTCGATCACCTTTCCCGCGGGCACCTTGAAGCTTCGTACGAAGCTCTACTCGGCATGTCAGTGGTTGACATCCAAGGTAAGCGACTTGAGCGCTACAGATCAGGCATGGCGACACTCTACGAGGAGTTTGTTGGGACGACAGTGGCTGAAACCTCATTGACGCGCCAGATGATGGAAACGGTCAAGATGGCTGTTAGGGCTGGTTGTAAGTTCGATGAACAGACCTTTCCTGTCATCAAGTCGCTCATGTTCATGGATGGAATGGTTCTGCGTGCCTGTCCAGAAATCGACCTGATCACACAGATGGGCCCAGCGCTTGACGAATTCAAGAAAGTGACTGCCTGAGTGCAAGAGAATGGCACGTAGGCAAAAATATCGTGAAATACAGAAGGTGCGTGCGACAACCGATGGGACGTAACATCGCCATTGTTGGGGCAGGGCCAGGAGGGCTTGCTTCTGCACTTCTGCTGCGACAGGCGGGATTTGATGTCAGCGTCTACGAGAAAGACGACCGACCTGGTGGTCGGACAAAGGTGTTTGAGAAAGACGGTTACAGATTCGATCTCGGACCGACGTTCCTGATGTATCTTTCAGCAATTGAGGAAGTGTTCAACGCAGTGGGTAGAGATATTCACCAAGAATTCGATCTCGTCGCCCTCGACCCCTTATACAGATTGACCTTCGGCTCAGGCGGGCACATTGATTGTTCACCCGACCTTGAAACCATGATCGAGCGAGTTCGAGAGCTTGCAGGTGACAAAGATGCTGAAGGGTTTCGAAGATGGTGGCATGACAACAAACTCAAACTCAAACTGGCAGAACCATGCCTTCAGGGCCCATGGACCTCATGGAGACATGGAATCTCAAAGAGAGCCATTCGAGTCATGAAGGTATTGCGCCCAAGGCGCAGTGTTTCCGACGACCTTTCCCGGTTCTTCGACGATGAAAGGATGATCATGGCAACATCATTCCAAGCAAAGTATCTCGGAATGTCACCCTATCATTGCCCTTCGTTGTTCACGATTCTCGCTTACATCGAATATGCCCATGGAGTGTACCACCCAATAGGAGGGCTTGGAACATTGACGACCCGTATGGCAGAAATTGCTGAAGAAATGGGTGTTGTGTTCCACCTCAACAGCCCTATCGACAAGATTCACATCGAGCAAGGACGTGCATCGGGCCTGCAGATCAATGGTTCGGTCATCAAAGCAGACGCGACGGTCGTCAACGCAGATTTTGCCAATGCTATGACGACATTGGTCAACGAGCAAGACCGAAAGAGATGGTCGAACAAGAAGTTGGAGAAGTCGCGTTATTCTTGTTCAACCTTCATGCTCTATCTTGGAATCGAGGGAACCTATGATTTACCCCACCACCAAATCTACATCTCAGGAAATTACCAAGGCAACCTCAATGATATCGATTTAGGCGAACAGCTCACTTGGGAAGACCCCTCTTTCTATGCCCAGAACGTCGTGGCGACCGATCCCACAATGGCACCTGAAGGCCATTCAACCATTTACGTCCTCGTCCCAGTGACCAACACCAATGGAACGGTTGACTGGTCACAAGATGGTGAGAGATTCAGTGAACTCATCCTTGACCAATTAGAGAAGGTTGGTTTCAGCAATCTGCGCGAACGCATTCGCTCGAAGACCATTACAACACCCGATGACTGGCAAGCCGGTGGAGTCTATCGCGGAGCGGTGTTCAACCTTGCCCACAACCTTGGGCAGATGCTGCATAAGCGTCCCAATAACCGCTTTGAAGACGTTGATGGAGTCTATCTGGTAGGAGGAGGGACACATCCAGGAAGTGGGCTGCCAGTCATCATTGAATCAGCCAAGATTTCATCCAAACTGATATGTGAGGAATTCAAAGTCAAACCAGAATGGGGTGATGTATCCGCATGGTTCCCAGACTACAAACAGCCAGCACATCTTCGCCAGTCAACTAAGTGACCCCATAATCACATGCTAGGAAGGCCCTACAATTCCCATCATCGTTGGAATGAACCACACAGAGGAGAGAGATTCATATGGAGCCGCTGAAGACTCACGTCTGAGGGATATTATGCGATTCGTCCTGCGCTCCAAGATTCATCGAGCAACAGTGACTCATGCAGACATCGACTACGTGGGTTCGATCTCGATTGATGAAGACCTGCTCAATGCAGCTGGCATCGAAGAGTGGGAGAAGATCCATGTGCTGGACGTCACGAATGGGTCGCGATTAGAGACCTACGTCGTCAAGGCTCCAGCTGGTTCGGGACACATCTGTATCAACGGTGCTGCAGCGCACCTTGTACAACCAGGTGACCTAGTTATTCTGATCACCTACGAGAGCATATCATCCGAGGACATATCCGAACACAAACCGACCATTGTTCACGTCAATGCTCACAATGAGGTTGTTGAAATCACTCAACAATTCGAGGCATTAGAGTACATCGAGTGCTAAATCGCCTGTTCATTGAGATGCAGGCAGATGACGGAACAACCATGAACGTAAGTCTCCCACTTGTTCAGGACAGACATTGTGACCCATTGGATAGGTGAACCATTCAGATTCTGCTCCCAGATTCATATGATGCTCATGACCTAGTTGACCTGCCTGCATAGGGACGGTGGGATCTGAACTACCATGCATATGTAGCATAGGAAGCCCAGATTTCTGAGAAGGTGCGATGACCTTCGGCGCATATGATGAGAGCATCGCTACTGCCCGCACGTCAACCAGACCTCTCTGGGCGATGACTGAGGCAACAGCGCCACCTTGAGAGAAACCAATCAAGACCACTGGAAGATCTCCGTTACAAAGTTCGATTAGTCTCGCTTCGATGCGTTCAACTGAATCGAGCAGACCATCAAGTTCTCCTGCTTCACGTTCAAGACGGCCAAGATCAGTGATGTCATACCAAGCACGCATCGGAAAGCCGAAGTTCAACGTCACTGGACGAACTGTCGCATGTGGAAAAATGAAATTCAGATCGTCACGTTCTAGGTCTGGAACAATGGGAACGAAATCCCAGCCATCAGCACCCAGTCCATGGAGCCAAACAACTGAACCAACAGCGGCGGGGCTGCTCAAGATGACTTCGTCCTCTGACTCAACCGGACGCATGTGCGTTGAGCCTCCAATCATAGGACATGAATCTGATGGAGGGCGAATTCTCCTGAACCCAGAGGTTGAGGTGCCCAGGCAGATGTTCGACGAGGAAACGAACAACACCTGGATGGCCTCCGAAATCCTTTGCATACCACTTGAAGATCCTCGACACCTCAAGAGTGTCCCCTGATCGACGCGCTCCACGTTCGGTCGCAAGGAATCCCTTCGTCGCTTGGTCGAGCTCATCGTCCAGATGTTCTGCGGTGTACAGACCATTCCGTAGCACTGGACAGGAAATAGATGCACAGTTCAGAGCGAAATGGATACGTGGTTCGCTGAACCTCTTACGGAGAATACGATGCTCAAGATGAGACAAACTCATTCTTCGACCAGCGACAACGATTCGGCGAGCGAGGAAGAATCGCAGAAACCAAAATCTACTCCGCAAGCCATTCCTCCTAAACGAACCACTGTTTTGGCGCAGGTCGATGACGGTGCGGATCACATAGAGATTGTACGCATTGATGTGGAAGGCAAGGCGATGTTCCTGTGATGGGAGTTCATCCATTGAGGTCGAAGCAATCTTGGCGATCAACTCATCAAGATCGGGGCGAGCATGGGTGGTCAAGGTATCATAGTCGACGCCGTGTTTGGAAACAGCGTGTCGAACCTTAGAGAAGAGCGCCACAATAGGTCGTACGGACCAAGACTTTTCTACCCATTCTCGGCCTTTGGTAATTGGAAGAAGAGCACATGATGAAGTAGCAATTCATCGAGGCAAGGGTGTGAGCAGCACGTCGAGTTCGACAAGACGCACTCTGCTCATTGGCGTAGGACTGATCCTGCTCATCGGCTTGGGTGTCACGTTCATCGTGATGCTCTGGAGTTCTTCACTGAAAGAGAGACTCCTTTCGATAGGTGAACTTGGACCAAGTGCCCCCATCGTGTACGCACTGGTCTTTGCGATTGGAACCGTTCTCTTTCTTCCTGGAAGTATCCTCTCACTCGGGGCAGGAGCTCTGTTTGGACCGTTCATTGGTAGTCTTGTCGTGTTCGTTGGAGCATCGGTAGGGGCTAGCGCCGCATTCCTCATCGCTCGAAATCTTCTACGCCACAGGATTCAAGCGCGTCTGCGATCCACACCTGCACTTGAAGCTCTCGACCATGCCGTTTCTGCAGATGGTCTGATGACTTCGATCCTAGTGAGATTGTCGCCCATCATCCCCTTCAACCTCCTGAACTACGTGCTCGGAGGCACATCGATGCGGTTCATGCATTTTCTATTGGGGCTATTCGCCATGCTCCCCGCCACGATCCTATACGTTTCATTCGGAGCTCTTGCTTCAGATCTGGCCGGCATAGAACAGCATGGCGATTATAGAAGCACGCTTCTCACATTCATAGGGATCATGGCCACACTCATTGTTGTCATCAGACTTCAGAAAGGTGCCAAAGAAAGATTCAACCAAGTCCTTGCTGACGAGGACGCCTGAGATGTCATCATATGCCGCCAGTGAGTCGCGTAGCCATGGAAGGTGATCTCGAACGCCTCGCGTCCATCGTGGCTCGGCGCTTGAGCAGTTCTCAGCAGAGAATTGCCATTGCCGAATCATGTACAGGTGGGCTGCTATGTTCGAGTCTGACCGATATCAGTGGAGCAAGTACGTGGTTCGAGCGAGGTTGGGTCGTGTACAGCAACGAGGCGAAGACTGAATCGCTCGGTGTTCCCTATGGACTCATTGAGACATACGGAGCCGTTTCAGTTGAAGTCGCCGAGGCGATGGTACGCGGAGTCATCGAGACAGTAGATGTTGACTCGGCTGTCGCGATCTCAGGTATAGCTGGCCCAATGAATGATGAGGGAATGAAGTCCGTTGGCACGGTATGCATCGCTGTCGCCAATCGAAAACGAAGTGTCACACGACAGAGAGAATTCAGTGGTGACCGGTCTTCAAACAAGCGATTTTTCACCTGCATGGCTCTTGAGATGATTCTTGAAGCGTGGGAAGACTCAGAGGAAGAATGATGCGCTCATGACCTCTCAAGTGACCATGGATGACAGAGTGCACGTGGTCGACCACCCCCTCGTGCAAGACAGAATGGCGAAAATTCGCTCAGCCGACACGAACAGTGCAGACATGCGTCGCTACGTTGATGATGTGACTCGACTTCTCCTGACCGAAGCCTTGCGCACACTTCCAACATCTCCTATCGAGGTTCACACACCTTTGGAGCGAATGGAAGGACAAGTCATCACGGCGAAAGTAGGGTTGGTCCCCATCCTGCGCGCCGGCCTTGGCATGATCACGGCGGCACAGCAGTTCCTGCCCGAAGCTTCGGTCCTTCACCTAGGTCTGAAACGGGATGAAGATACACTCGAGCCGATTGCCTATTACAACAAACTTCCAACGCCGCCTTTAGTTAGTGAAGCAATCATTCTCGACCCTATGCTTGCAACAGGAGGAACCGCCCGTGAAGCATGTGTTCAATTACGAAATTCAGGTATTCATCGACTTCAATTCGTCGGGTTGCTGGCTTCTCCAATAGGCCTTCAGACGCTCCTCGACGCCGAGCCGAACATCACAGTCGTCCTTGCTGCGATCGACAGGCAATTGGATGAGAGAGGGTTCATTCTTCCAGGCCTGGGCGACGCAGGTGACCGATTGTTTGGAACATGATGAACAAAGTGTTCATGTGCTCTCGACCAAGATTCCATCGAGCCATGAGTGAATTTGGAGCACTGTCGCGCGAGTTGGCGGGGGACGGACACCTCTTGCTAGCACCTGGAAGGGATGCACTTGAGCGGATTGGAACAACTGATTGGCTTCTTCCGGCTCTTGCATCCTCTGAGCCATTGGTTCTCACAGGTGAAGCTATCGAGGCTCTATGGAAAGCTCATTCCAGTACAGAGTCAATTAGGCCTGCACCTGGGAGAATCATCGCCCCGATCCTCCCAAGCTCGAATGACCACACTGCACCCTCATTAGGTGATTATCGCATCGAGATGTTCCCCGACATCGCCTCGGATATCGACACAGATCTGACTGTGCACTACGATATCACTGGTCGCTCTCGTACCGAAGGAAAAATCGATGACATCACGAGTCTATTCAGGAATCGTATCGAGAAACTGCGTAAGGAGATTCTCAAGACCACGCCTCTTTCTCGCCCGATCACGATCCTCCAACTAATCGATCAGCGTGCCAAATATACTGGATACGATACCTCTGCAACAATTGTTGGGTTGGTGTCTAATCCAAGATTTACTAAGGCCGGAAATCTGCTCTTCACTCTCGAAGATGAGACTGCAGGAGTGGAATGTCTCATCACACGTTCTGAAGAGGATGTGAACGATATCGTTCATGTCGGTCTGATGCCAGATGATGTGATAGGCCTCAGGGGGTCCTTCAGTCGCAACAATGATCTATTCTTTGCTGAGCAGCCTTACTTCCCACGTCTTGAAGTTCACGAACGGGCGCATGCTGAACAAGGCGTTTCAGTGGCTTTCCTATCCGATTTACACGTCGGTTCGAAGACATTCCTCGATGATCAGTGGGTGAAGATGCGTCAGTGGTTTCACACCGACCCCCTTGCTCGGACAATCAAATATCTGATTCTATCAGGTGATGTGGTAGATGGGATAGGTATCTATCCTGGACAAGAGAACGAATTGTCGATACCTGACCTATTCAACCAATATGGCCATCTAGCAAGTCTTCTTGATGACCTCCCCGATTGGGTCGAGATACTCCTACTTCCCGGGAATCATGATGCTGTTCGGCCACAAGAGCCACAACCAGCACTAGAACCAGACATCCAGAACGATTTCAATAGCACGACCTTCGTTGGTAATCCGTGTGATTTCTCCCTACATGGCGTCAGATTGCTATCGTACCATGGAAAATCCATCGACGACTTCGTAGGGACTCTACGCAACGTCGATTACGGTTGTCCGGTAGAGGCCATGAGAGAAATGATGCGGCGACGACATCTTGCTCCGACGTGGGGCAGTAAGACACCACTCTCGCCCGAACCAGAAGATGACCTCATCATTGGCACTCGACCGGACATCTTCGTCACAGGCCATGTACATGGACACCACTGTGAAGATCACAAGGGGACGACACTGGTCTGCTCATCAACATGGCAGAATCAGACTGCCTATCAGAGGATGTTGGGGTTCCAGCCTAAACCATGCATCCTGACTGTCATCAATCTTCAAACCCATGCGGCGGCCAGCATCCCATTCGCATGATTAAGACGAAAACAAGTGATTCTTGAGATCGATGAGTTGTTCTTTCTCAAAGATCTGAACACCAAGCGACAGAAATGACTCAATGTCAACGTCACGGGTGGGGTTGAAGCCAACAAAAGAGGCGCCACTCGCCGACATCGAGAGGTCTACACTGGAATCGCCCACGCATATGATGTCCTGAGGTGAATACCCTCTGATCTCGCAGAATCGGTCGATGGCGCTCGATTTGTTATTGGCTCGGACGCGAATAACGCCTTCATCAAGCATCCAACCTTCATCATCAAATCCGATGCCATTGGCAATCCAATCATCCACTTTGAGCATCTGAGCAATCATAGCAACGTACACATCAACCCCCGCTGAAACGATGATCACATCGACATTATTCGATTGAAGTTCGGCAACAAGTTCTCTCATCCCTGGCATCAACTTAGAGCCTGCAAATGCTCGAACCACCTCATCTCGGTGGATTCTTGGTCTGGATGCCTTCCATCGTCTGATGTCCTCTCGCACGAACTCTTCATCGGTCAACTGACCATCCAGATACGCCTGATACAGATCACCAGAGGTGGTTCCAAAGTACAGATGGAGGCTCTTCCAAGACGAGACGTTCTGCGTCAGCACGCCATCGCAATCGAACGCTACACACCTTGGCATGGTGGCTTCCCCTGACGAAGGGAGTGGCTACTCCCTCCTCAAACCTCCCACTGAGAAAGGCGAGGGGAGGGGGGGGGAGAGACCTCCCCCCGGTAGACCTCCTGTCCAGCTTCAGACCGAAGTGATGGTTCCAGTGTCACCAGACGGGTCGACAAGCAGATCGAACTGCTTGATGATGCGAGACGTTGGAGTGTAGATGACCTTGACCGTCGAGGCCCCGATCACTTCACCCAGTGTACCCGTATCCTCGGTAGGTGGCACTCGGAAGCGCACGAAGATCTGATCTCCGACACCGAAACTTGTGAAGATGTTACCATTCGGGTCATCGGCAGCAGCCGTTGTCTCATCATTGAACACCACGAGGGTAGGGACTGCCTGCTCTTGTGGACTGACACCATAAACAGACGCATTGAACAGGTCGAACTGGTAAGTCCCACTGTTAGTCTCGACGTCGACACGTATCGCCCCGGTTCGATAATCATCCGGAGAGTCTTCGATGAGGATCTGGAAGTGAATATCCTCAGGGTCAAGAGCATCACCTGTTCCAGGAACACAGGTTGTGGTCTTGCACGTGGTGGTCGACCAAGAGATGGTCGGCTCCACCTTAGCATCCGCTCCACCAGCAAGTGAACCTGCCCAGATGTAGAGTACTCCTGCAAGCACCACTGTGATCGCCACCATCAAGATGGTAGCGATGACAGGGCTGACTGCTTCTTCGTCATCCTCAAGAATCCTGCGGATAGGAACTGCTGCTTCGGCACGCTCCTCTGCTTCTTCTTCCTCAGACCGGCGTTCAGCACGACCTATCAGGATGGCTACCATAGCACCCACAAGAGCGACTGTCGCAAGGGTCGGAGCGAAAGAGGGAACCGCAGCAACGTTCTGAGCAGCGGTCACGATCTTTGGCATCCTGTTACCCAAGTAATCCTGCGATGAGTCGAGGTTTGAGACGTTGTTGTTGTCATAGGAGGTACATTGCACATCGACACAGGTCTTGTCGAGCAACTTACGGACTGCAGGACTGTTAGCCTGCGTACCGGTAAGCGCTGGACAGGTTCCATCATCATCAATCGTCTTGACACCAGCTCTTCCGAATTCGGCTGGGCTGGTGGGAGAATATTCCTTCAGAATCCTACAGGCTGATACTTGAATCACCAACTCGAACTTCTGAATC
>CAZMJD010000023.1:0-12626 GCA_964566385.1 uncultured Candidatus Poseidoniales archaeon
ACTTGCTGACGGGGGGGTGAATGGCGCGATAATACACAGTGAATCATGGGGGGATGATACAACTGAGTATACTGATCGTTCTGGGGTCCTTGACAGATGGTCACGTGAGAATCCTTGGAGTGTTATCTTATTTGCACCAGGGAATACAGGTGGAACTGCACTTGAACCTGCGAATGCAAGGAATGTTCTCTCAGTAGGGGCTTCTTTAGGAAATGATGGGGTCTATTATCAATCAAGTAAAGGTCCTTCTCAACAAGGAGGAGAGGGCTTGCATCTCCTTGCTCCTGGTTATTCGATATCTTCTGCAAAAGCCGATGGTACCTCTCAGACAATCAATGGGGAATTCATGGCAAAGACTGGGACCTCTATGTCAACTCCAATGGCTGCCTCGACACTCGGTCTGATTGAACAGATGGTTCGAGAGGGGTGGTTGCTTGGGGACGAGATTGCCACGCACCAAATTTCTGTCGCGGATCTTCGACCCGCTTGGTGGGCGGCAGATGAAGGGGGGCAGGCGAAAATTTTGGTAGGTCATGGATTCGAGCCCAGCGGTCCATTATTGAGATCAATTGCTGGCGCTGCAACAACCTCGGTCGCTGGTGCATCACATCAGTCAGGTTCAGTCGGTTCACCACTTGATGGAGTTCAAGGGTGGGGAAGACTTGACCTTGGTCAATTGATGAATTGGAGTGGTATCGAAGAGATTAGTGATGAAAGGGAGATGGTACCAGCGCCAGGAGTTTGGATCTTCGATAGCTACCGAGCTAAGAGGGATGATTTGCCCTCTGCGGCAGAGCGCCTTGCCTTGCGATTACAAAGTGGAGAAGGTGAGAGGCCTATCGATCAGTTGATGACATCACGATTAACTTCGTCAGGATTGGTTGGACCATTTCTAGCGTCTGGAGAGGGATTGGATTGGAGTTTGATTCCACACGCTGAAACGGTGCAGAGAAATGATGGTTTAACCATTCAACTAGCTTGGGCGGATCGACCTCTTGAACAGGGACACGATGATCTGCAAGTCTGCGTCTCACTCGATGTAGACCTACATGCATGTGGGAATGATTTGTCGAATGGAATTTCACGGACTTACACGACATTGGAAGAAGCAAGAGGAGTCGATTCACCAGAATATTCCATGGAGGGGATTCGGCTTCCTGCCGAGGTAGTACTTCAAGCGAATTCAATCGTTCTCAGGGTCTTCGCTAACTCAATCATAGAAGGTAATTTTCCAGATACATTAGGAGTTGATGGTGATAGAGTCGGATTCGGTTTGACTGTCATTGGGGCTCGGCCAGATACAGCGGGGGCGGGTAATGGAACTGAATTCATTGAAGGAATTCCTTTCTCAATGACGTCTTCAACACCCCTCTCTACAGGTATTGATCCAATAATGCTCCAAATCTCAAGGGCAATGGGGAATGCAAGCATCATTGCAAGTGAAGGTCATGAAGGAATTGATATGCGGATAGAAACTCTATTTGATCTTGAACGGTTGACTCAGCTTGACATCCATTCATTGAGTGTCCTGCCATCTCACCCATGGAATGGACTTGAGGTGCCAAGTGTGGCATTGCATACTTGTGATGGGGACATACCCCCTCAATGCTCCGAGGCACGAGAACGGCATACTGAATTCAATTCAAGTGATATTTTCAGATTTTCTTGGGATCGTGAATTCTCAGGTGTCATCGATGTTCCCCTCTCTCTGATAACAGATGATGGGGGAGTCTACAGCTTGAATTTGACAATCATTCTAACGAAAGTCATTGATGGGGATCTTGTTTGGTTCAATGCTACTGGAGCAATTGAAGCTCACTGGTTAGGAGAAGGGGGGTCTGCTGAGCCCATAATTACGCAGAGCGGTTCTTCTATTCACGTTCAATTCAGCGAAGAGAGTCGCGGACTTCTTGACGTGGTGATGGACAATGAAGTATCGTGGGAGTGGCAAGCAACGTTTGAGAATCTCGAAGGAGGATGGCAGAATGGAGCCATCTGCTCAAATGAGAGTTCACAAGCACTCGCGAACGTGATGATTTCAGGGACAAGCCCTGAAACAGTTGATTTGACTGATTGTGAGGGCCGCCTCATCGAAATCAGCACTGAATGGAAAAGACGAGAGGAAATTGAAGAGGATTTAGCCCGGCCATGGATGACCCTTGGAGACATCGCCTACGGATCCATGGCAAGTTTAGTGGATGCTACCTGGAGCATACCTCTTGATTCGCACCCATGGTCACAACAAGAAGAATGGGAAGGAGAGGAGTGTTTGATACTTATCGGGTCTGATTCGGTTGAATGTGATACATGGATGTCATTAGACGTAGCGCAAAGCGTGATGCTCATCACAGAATGGAAAAAGGATGGATACTCGGTTCAAGATAGGTGGACATTACGGGGACCTGAACTCAATACTACAGATCTTGTCGGCCCGTGGGTGTCTCTTGTTGAAGAAAATGGGGTGTTCAATCTCTTACGTGATAATGATACCTCGCATAATTGGCCGATACTTCTTCACTATGAACCATTAGATCTGGCGTTGGATGAACCGAGTAATGTGATTCTGAGAGTGCCTGATTCATGGCCCGTTCGTCTTGAAGACGAAAAATGTAAACGCCTACGAATCAGTATTGCCCAAAGGAATGAGGTTTCAGTGTCATGGAGTTCAGAGGCACGGGAAAAAGAAGGAACAAAGATTCGAATCTTTGATTTAACGGAAGTGACAGACTGGGATGAGAATGGAGGAATTGTGAATGGAACATCACCTCAGGGACTCATCAGTATACCGATGACGACGTTAGGTGAATCAATCAAAGGTGGATGTACTGAAGAAAATGATAGTGGTGTGGCAAATACGCAGCTCGGTGGAAGTATTGGGGGAGGGGCCCAAAGTTGGGTTATCATCGGCTGGGGCGCCATCACCGCTATTTTCGTAGGGATGATTCTTCGTTCACGGAAGCAACAATCGCCTGAGCAAAAAAGTGGGGATGTCGAGAATCCATTTCCGAAAGATTCAGAAGATTCTCAGGACAAAAAACCCACATCAGATTGAAAACGTGAACGACCCTGCGGTACCACGGAAGTAATATCCATGGCAGAAAGACTCGTCCTAGGCATCGACCTCGGAACATACCAATCGACCATTATGGGAAGCAATGATACAAACACGATGGTAGAGACCGTCGTTGGACGGCCGAAAGACCCCGTCGCACGGAATTTCCTTGGGAAAGATGTGCTCTTTGGGGCCGAGGCTATGGTGAACAAGTTGGCGTGCACTTTGTACCGCCCCTTGCAATCTGGAGTTCCACAGGATGATGAGACCAATCGTGCGGCTGCACGATCTTTTGTTCAACATCTTATTGAGAAGTCTGATTCCGATGAATTTGATGAAGTCTACGGGGTTATTTGCAGCCCTTCAACCATCTCTTTCACGGATAAATCAAATCTCATGTCTTTCCTGAAGGGGTCTGTCAATGCAATCATGGTTGTCTCGGAACCATTTGCAGTAGCATTCAGCCTCGATGAAGTGGGTGGTTCGATTATTGTCGATATCGGTTCGGGGTCAACAGACATTGCTCGAATCTATGGCACCTTCCCGAATGAAAATGATCAAATCTCAATTGAAGGGGCAGGAGACTCAATCGACGAGGTACTCGCAGAACTCATCCGTGGAAAATACACGGGCGCTCAAGTCACACTTGACATGGTTCGTGCTTGGAAAGAGGAAAATTCCTACGTCCAAGGCGAGGATCGTAAAGTCATGGATGACCTTCCTGTCGAAGGAAAGACACAGAACGTTGACATCGGCGATCTGATCAAAGAAGCCTGTGAGACAATCATGACGCCTATTGTGAATGGCCTGAAAGAAATCGTCGCAGGGGCCGACCCAGAATATCAGCCACTTCTTAGAAACAACATCATTCTCGCTGGAGGTGGATCACTCATCGATAATATCGAAGTGCGAATCGCTGATGAGCTCTCAGAAATCGGAGATATCACCATCAACAAGGTCGATGATCCGTTCCAGCGTGTTGCTGATGGCGCACTCAAACTGGGCATGATCATGCCAGATGAGCAGTTCGTTGAAGTGCCTGACAAATGATTTCAGATCATTCATCTTCAGTTCCAGATGTTGGCGTCGACTTCAGCGTATAGAGAAGGAGGCTTACGGCAATTGTCGTGAGGATAATCGAAAATATTTCGAATTGATTCAGCCAGAGGCGCCAAGGAAATGGACGCCAAGCAAATTGAGCATTCAATACCCATTCAGGCGTGCCGGTAAGTTTGCGTATGCTTTCCAATGAAAAGATTGCATCTTTGTACTTCGCAGCTTCCCAGCTGAATGGTTGTCGTCGGCCTGCAAAAAGAAGACGAGGGATGAGATTCAATATGCCGACAAAGGTGAGGAGGGCGAGCCCTATTGGAAACGAACGCTTGGAAGGCCGAGGGTGAACTGACAATGCTCCAGACATCATCAAAGCGCCCGCTGGAACAAAGGGGAGAAGATAGCGTACGTCATCATTCCAGTGAGTGAAATAGAATGGAGAACCTTGGATGACAAGAAGGAAAAGGTGGGTGGCAGCGAGGATGATGCCGGCTGCTGCGGCTCGACCGGCCGGTGTGTGAAGCGAGGGCCTGGATTGAATGACAAGGGCTGTGCCGAGCAATACGATTGGCGTCCACGCCATCGACATGAATATGACAATGAAGAATCGAGCCAGATAATCGGACCCGTCTGATTCTTCAATGAGATATGTGCGAGTATCCATGTTCATTGTCTGGAACGTATCTGACATTTGGGTGGGGAATCCTTCGGGGGTTGCTGAAACAATGGAAAGGTGGGGAGAGGAAGATGGTTGTTCGATTCGATCAAGTGCATTGTATGCAAAAATTGAGCCATGATGGGTATGATTGTACGCAAGAACTGGTGTCAAACTGAGCAGAAATAGAGGTATGATGACTGCTGCAAGGGTGACTCGCTCGATCAGATGAGACTTATTCCATTCAAATCGTGAACTGAGCAGCCAGACTGCACCGATAGACCAAGGAATCAGTGAAAGGGTGATGAAGCGCATGCTGACAGCTAAAGAAAGCAACAGAATACCTGCAAGAAGATGCGGAGTTTCTTCGATATCCCTGTGCTCTGAAAATCGATCAGCGCCATGGATGAGTAAAGCAGTTCCAGCCAACCAAAGAGCGAGGGAATGAAGATCGCTCATCAAGTCAGCGTGGGCCAAAAGAATGAGAGAGGCAGAGACAGAGGTTGTCATCGCTGTTGACCAATGAACCCAATGAGGTGCTTCGACTCGAGTAACGAACCAGCGACTTGTATAGAGAAAGAGGCCAAGACTCATCAGACCGGTAATTGGAAGCAGGCCGATTCTTGAGAAGGCAGAGAGAACCATGGAATTACCGACTGAGAATCGCGTTACCCACACTGGCTCACCATCTGCTTGAGCATATACGCCAGTGTAGGGCTTAGAGAGAGTTGAGTTGGGTGTTAGGGCCACCACTTCATGAGAGCCGGCCGCAAGAATCCCTGACCAAATGGCAGATCCATTCTGGTCAAGGTGGCCAAGATCCATCAAGGGACTGACATAACGAGCGTCTGGTTGCAGTGCTAATGCAACTCCAGACCATGGATTACCTAGGCGATCATCTGATTTGATTGAAAGAATAACATCGGAGAATTCTGGGAAATATGCGCGGCCGGAATCAGATGTAATGGTGTAGGTCACCCCATCAACTTCCATGCGAAGAAGGGAGCTATCTGTGAAAACTGAGGTGTTCGACGCCAAATCACTGCCTAGAAGGGTGGCAACCCCAATAGCATCTGTTTCTGCTGGACCTGAGGGGGCATCAATGAGGAGGCCTGCTATCGGCATTCCTTGGACATCTGAGAACGTCACGGTGAACGATGTGGTGGGCGGTGGTGATTCAACAATCTGGAGTTCGAGATCGAGATCGATCGGGGCATGGACTTCATCGTGAATGGTCCAAGATGTTGTTCGATGACACGTTGTCGCGTTCATCGTTGCACAATGATGAATCAGATCGATTCGTACGGGGGGAACTAATGATTCACCAATGGTCGTACAACCATTAGCTGAAAGGGGGGAGGTATATCCTATTCCTGTGAAAGAACCAGTGAGGGTTACGACTGCATGATCAAAGGCGGTTTCTGAAGGGTGAGTGAAACACATGCTGTACAAAGGATAGAGGAAGCTCTGATCATCAATCTCAAGATCTAATGCTACGCCTGATGCATTCGCATCAGTTCCCTGAACGACGAATGGACGTGAATCGAGGTGAGAAGAAATCGTCGAGTGTACTGGAACTGTGATTCTACCTGATTCGTGAATCTTTATCCAATCCTCGACAATCTCTTCATCGTGAAAATGAACACCACTGACCTCGTCGGTATCATGAGGAAATATCGCGACAATGAGAGTGGTGATGAGCATGCAAGTGAGCCAGGGGTGACGTGAGATGCTGTTCCACGCTTCTGAGTGAAACGAAGGGGCATCCTGCATGATTCTGGCATGACATCTGATATGTTGATATATTGCTATCATGGATGCAAGAGCATGCGTGACCCTGTCAAGACGGTGTATGCCGTTACTTTGTTCGCAATGATGTTGCTTGCTGGATGTTTTGGTTCAGGAGTGGTCGATACACCCGAGGTTGAGGCACAGACTGCAGGTAGTGAAGTGACACTCGCTCAATTCACAACTCTCGAAGGGGCTGTAACGGCTGCAGAAAATGCAATCACGACCGTTCAGACAAGTCTGGCCGATCATGAAGCTCGAATCGCTGCGCTTGAAACAAAACTCGCTGCGGCTGAAGCGGCCATACAGGGCCTGAACAACCAAGCGACTGGGGGCACAAATGCTGCACCCATCGTAGAGATCGAAGGTGCGGGATTCATGCCAGGAGGATTAATGGATGATGTCAATGCATACAGCGATGCGGGATATCAATATGAAATGGGGATTGATAGAGGCTGCGAGACAATTCTTGATTCCCAGATCACAGCCATGGCCTCACAGCAGTACCTTAACTCAAATCACTGGCACCAACCATGTTCTACGGATGATAATCTAATGCTAGGCATGAGTCTGAGGGCGATTGACATTGATGGAAGCATCGCCTCTGTGGACATTGATTTCGATGCTGATGGGGTGTTGGATTCTGAAATCACTTCCGTCGGAAGTGGTTATCTTGTCGATCTTCCCGCTACATTTTGGAGTAATTTCGATGACGTTTGTGGCTCTTTAGGTGAAGGACACGGAGAGGAAGAGTGTGATTATGTCTTCTTCATTGCGGTAACTGATGACCTCGGTGCTCGAACGTGGGCGGTTGGGGGATTCTGGGTCAACTATGTTGACTTCCACCCTGTCATGAGAGCGTCTTTCAGCGTCAATGATGCCGCAGATAATATTGTGCGATGGGAGCGAGATGATGTTATGACAATCACTCCGAATGCACACTGGCCAAGCACCTCTGAATGTGATGATGAAAATTTTGGGGGGCCTTGCTATAATTTGCATGTCTCACAGGTCTGGATGTCAAATGGATATGCCGGATACTATTACCAATTGGAACACAATATCGGGGCCAAGTGGCAAGCCCAGCAAACCATGACACTACAGGAAGGCCTCAACCCCCATGGTGAATATACAGATAGTCCATACGATGTCTGTAGCCCGTATTATTTTGAACAGCCGGGCCCATATGAATGGAATCCGTGCCACATGACTTTGTATATACAGTATCATGACAATGATGGTCGCTGGCATCTGTGGCGATTCAACAATATCGAAGTCTGGTGATTGTTCCAACAAGTCCGCGGCTTCTGAATTATGGTCATTAGCCAATGATTAGAAATTATCAGATTCTCAAATAACCACGTTATGCGCCCAAATGGTTGGAGGGAGCTATGATGATTGGGAGGTTACTATCCGGTTTCCGTTCCTTATTGGGTCGAGCGGCCAAGAAATTAGGATATAGGATTACAAGGATTGAATCTTCAGATACCTACCTCTATGATGGGTTTTCATCCGATTCCATCTCAGAAAGACGATTTATGAATGTAGGAGCCGGTGATTTCGATCATCCATTTTGGACCAATGTCGACTTTGAGAGTGATTGGTATAGTGAAGCTCAAAAAGTTGGTTTCGTAAATTACAACCTCACGGAATGCAAACCCCTCCCCTTTGAGGAAGGGAGTTTCGAAGCCATTTACACAAGTCACACCATAGAACATGTTCCAGGCGATGCCGTAGAGAACTTCATCTCAGAGTCTTATCGAACCCTCAAGCTAGGGGGAGTCCTCCGCATCACTTGTCCTGATGCCAAGCTCCTCGTCAGGAGTGTGAGATTGGGGCGGTTAGAATACTGGAAAGGACGTGAGGGGTGGTTCTCTGGGCCATATAGTACAAATCCTGAAATTCATGAAATTACCCTTGCAGACTACCTTGTTCGTGAGATTGCGAGTGAACGCTGTCGATTTTATCTAGGCTCACAGAACCCAATTGAACCAGAAGAAGTGATGAAGCGGCTAGGGGATCTAAGTGACGAAGAACTTCTAGATTGGATGACTAGTGGATTGAAATTCAACCCTGAAAGTCCTGGAAATCATATCAGTTGGTGGACGCATGAGAAAATAGAGAAGCTTGCGAAGAAAGTGGGGTTCCAAACTACATATTTTTCTGGACGGGGGCAATCACTATGCAGGCCCATGACCAATCTCGGTTTTTTTGATTCTAAAGTCCCCCATAACTCGTTGTACTTTGAAGCGATTCGATAATCTCTGCATGATGGGAAAAACACCGTCGTGAGCAATCTGCTGATGTGTTACAATTGATACTCCGTTAACTTCCTCAAGGCACGAAAAGCAAGTTTGTGAGGGATAGGTGAAATTGGACTCTAGGAATCTTCAGGACATTTGATCACAGGGTCTGTGATCCACCAATTGGCATGGGTGTGAGCGAAGTGATGTTGCCACGAAGTGTTGGGCCTTCGTTGATCGTTGCAAAGATGCCTATGTCACCTGCGATGTTGTGAGAGAGCCCGAACCAGGGCCTTCCATATTGATCGACAGCCATGTCAAGGAAATCGCCAAGCCCGCCACATCGATTGTACCCACACGCTTCGGTCTGGTCAAGGGGGTCTTCTGGAAGATTAATCTGAACGGTCGTGAACAATGGGTCCTCAGCGAATGCATCTGTGACGATTGTCATGTATCCATTCCATTGATTTCCACCCGTATCTCCAACATATCCGAATGCCACCTTTCCTGAAGATCCGGCTGTGACAACTGGAAACCCAGTGCCTACCAATTCCGTTGGGGGAGCGATCATCATCGCTTCACTCCAAGTGTCTCCTTCATCTCTGGAATATGCATAGTAAGGCATGTTGTCAGCACCCATCCACATCGCGTGTACGTTATTGTCCTCATCAATTGCAACCTGAGCTTCCTCAGCATTCCAAGTATCTGCGGTTCCAGACACTTCGGTTGGAAGGGGATGTTCTGTCCATAGCAGACCACCATTGGTGCTACGATAAATCGAGTATCCCGAACCAGTACAGCCGATATTTCCACGATAGAAATTGCCATTATCGGCACCTTCAATGTGTGCGGTCAGACCACCACTCTGGCAATCAATCGGTGCGCCTGATACCTCAGGTGTCCAAGTCTGGCCTCCATCCCAACTCGTTGAGCACAATGGGTGGGGGGCATTCCCATTGATGCAGAACACCCAGGTGGTTGGATAGAATGGCGCTTCATATGGTGCTGATCCAATGGTCTGGTGGTCTTGGACTGAGCGAATATCAGTTGCAACAGTTGGAAGTGACCAAGATGCGCCTTCGTCATCCGACCACTCGACGGTCATTCCCAATAGAGCATGCATATCGAATTTCATGATCCTGTCTGTCCATTTATCGACGTAAACGTAAGGATCATTGCTATTGGCAACAGGTACGAGAGTATCGTATGTATCTTGACAGGAATAACCTGAGATGTCTGTCATCTCGATCAAACCAGAGCACTGCACGATTGCAGTGGAGCCAAGGGCACCATTTCCCCAGCTCGTTATGTAGAGATTATCTGATGATGTTATGCCGATTGTTGGCTCGAAAGTTGACATGCCAATGCCATAGTAGGTGCCTTGAGTCCAGAATGGTAGGTTCTCACCGGTAAGATTGACTGTGATGTTACTCATGGCGATTGCTGAGAAGTTGAGGGCGTCGATTCCACCAGCATAGTGATACCACGTTGTTGAGGGGATCTCTCGATCAAAGTCGAACAACGATGGTTCGATGATAACTGTAGGTTCTTCATCGCCAAAGCATCCCATCATCGTTGAAGATATCATCAATAGAGAGAGGAGGACTGCGGATTGAATCCGCGGAATGAGACATCTTGCCTCCATGTGAAATCTGGAAAAGGGGGCGGGCTTATCGCTGATTTGGCTCTTCATCTCTTCGCGATAGAGCTGTGCACATGAGAGCACCTACTGTAATGAGAACAACATCTCCAAGAGGGAGGAATCCTTTGTTCTCAACAGTAGCGGTTACTGCATCGCCCATCATGATGTTCACCGTAATAAGCGGACTTGAAGATTCATCAGAATTTTGTAGGGCCCGAATCGAGAGGGTATGATTCTGAATCACCACCTTGTCAACAAGGTGCTCGATTTCATGAGCAATGTCGTGGTAGCTGAGAGCTGCAATAGTAGAACCGGGTGAATATGAATGGAGATTTGTCCATTCATCACGAAGATGATTGGAGCGCCATTGAATGGTATCTGCACCTTTAGTGAGTGAAATTTGAAGTGAATCGCCAGGATTTAGATGGTGGTGATTATCCATCTGGTGCATCGAATTCACATTCAATCGTAGATTCTCATTGAATCCATAATCAAGTGTCGCAGCTCTATTCAATGAGAGATCTGCATTGACATGACCGTGACCATAGACATTGTTCTGACGGTTCTTGGGAATCAGATCTTCCGCACATGGTTCATTCGCCGCCATGTGATGACAGGGCCGATAAGTTGCATTTTCTTGCAAGATGTTTCGAATTTCAAATGCTGATAATTCTGGATTGGCTTGCAGCATGAGTGCTCCTACTCCAGCTGCACCAGGGGTAGCCATACTGGTTCCTGACATCGACACGTAACCATTGCCGGAATTTGCTTCTACTGACATGATATCCGAACCAACAAAGGCAATGTTCGGTTTGATGCGTCCTTCTTCAGTTGGTCCTTGTGATGAATAAATTGCAATGCTGGTATCTTTATCCAGAGCACCCACCGTAATGACATCCTCTGCAGATCCTGGGGTCCCGATCTGGGCCGAAACTGCGTTATTTCCAGCTGCAATGAACAACGCGATTGAGGCTTCCATCATTCGATTACCCATTCGATTCACGCTGTCTTCCTCAGATGATGTCCATTCAATCGCACCAGGACCTCCAAGACTCATCGACGCGGCTCGAATGTTGTACACATATCGCTTCTCGACTGTCCACTCCATACCTGCCATAACAGTTCCAAATGAACCCGAACCACCGCTGTCAAGGACTTTCACTCCAACAAGAGAAGCTCCTGGGGCCATACCTGCATATAGTTCGGGATTGGGGGCACCGGTACCGGCCGTAGTTCCCGCACAATGGCTACCATGGCCTTGATCATCATACGGGAATACTTCGGTACCATTTGTCTTATCTGGGGCATTCACGGCATCATAGAATGCGATTACCTTTGGATCATATGTGCCATTGATGTCATCTTGATCATCGAGACTCACGTGATTACCATCAATTCCTGTGTCAATGATTGCTACTGTTGTTCCCGATCCATCATATCCAGTCTGTTCACGAGCAATATCGACGGAATGAACCTCAGCGGCCTCTACATTAGCAATTTCAAGAATGCCATCTAACTCAATCATCACTACTCCGTCAAGACCAACAATATCCCAGATGCGATCTACAGGAACTCGGCCTACAACGGCATCAATCAATTTGAGAGTCCATTGATGCTCGAAATCAACCGTTTGTTCGAGCATTCTGATATCGTTTTCATCAGGAGTATGATCAAAATCAATGATGAGAGGGAGAGTTCCTCGTTCATCCAGGAATATTGGATCTGATTGGAATCGCTCAACCATATCGCCCATTCCGTTACGGTTTCTATCAACAGTGGTCTCAACCCACCAACCTTCTTCAATGTCGATAGAAGAATTTGTGGGGGGAAGGGCTGCAGTTGAAATTAAGGGAGAAAGAGAGACCAAAAGGAGGGTGAGGGCTCCTGCTGAGGCGAGACTGCGCCTCAATGACAAGAACCCCATATTGAACACCGTTCATCTGGCTGCATATCAAACCGGCGACTTTGTGGTCGATGAGAAACAGGCTTTACCCCCGAACACAAGGGGGAGGATTCAAGTCGAGAAGATGACCGATGTGCGGCGATATGGCAGCGTCAGCAGAGTCGACCGATGGGGCGCCCGATGGAAGTCTCTCTGATGATGAGGTCACTGCACTGTCAGGAATGCTGGCAGGTTACAGCAAAGAACAACTCGTTGAAGAAGTATTGAATGCATGGCGAGATCTTGATGTT
>CAZMJD010000024.1:0-2089 GCA_964566385.1 uncultured Candidatus Poseidoniales archaeon
CATCTGCAGGAAGTATAGGTGGGGCAGAAGCAACTGCCATGGGAATCGTTCTTGCCACGATGGTGCTTCACACTCTCGCCTACGCTCGAAATTCAGGTACTCTTGCCACCCTTGGTGTAGCTGCATCAAATCTCTGGATTGGATTGCATGCATTGGTTGGTGGCGGACATGTGTTCGAATTATCGCTTGTCGATCTTGAAGATCCGATCTTGCTTGTTGGTCTTCTTGGAACGGTCAATGCAATCAATGCTACAGCAGCCTATCACCTGAATGGAAGGCCAGATTGGTTCGGTGATATCGCTGAACGCCTTGGTTTCCACCGTCCGAGTGTTTGGGCCTTGTCAATCGTCCTAGGCATCATTGGTGCTTCCATGACCATTCTAGATCAGCGCACATCGAGTGATGCAGCATTCGCTCTGCTTACAGTTGTCCTCTTTGCGTTCACAGCATCGTACATCGAGGTCAAATCAACCACTCCGGCCGGTGCGGGTCGCGTTGCGAGTATGGCTGCGCCAGGCCTTGCTCTTCTTCTCATTGGGACCCCTCTTGGGTTGGCCACCCCTAGCACCTTCCAACACTTGTTATCGATATCTGGAGCGTTGTTGATAGGCATCGGTGCGCTACTTGATGAGGATGTTTCAATGCGTCCTTTTGCAGCATTGGTTGTTCTCATCACTCTTCTTTCAGTTGTTACTTTCGACGGTGGCCGTTCACTTGCCACAGTTGCCATTGGAGCGACCTCGACCTCCATCCTTCTCCTTCTGCGTCATGGGTCGCTTGTCAGCGATGAGGTGTTGATCTCTGCCGGACTTGGAATCACGGTTCTCATCACGTTCGTGACAGACCTATCCGATGGAGGCTACGTCATGGTCGTGCTCATTGGAGCACTGTTCGCGGGTCTTGGTCTTGTGGCGACACGCCGTGCCTCAGCCCCCATCGCCGCTCTTGTGATGATAGGTCCGTGGTTGTGGGCCATCGTCTTTGGCTTAGGTATCGAGGACCGACTCCTCGGTGGTGCCGCCGCCCTTTCTCCATTGAACGAGCAACCACTTGGTCTGCTCCTGCTTGCTGCGACCATCATGCAGGCTCCAGTCGGGTGGAGAGCTGGACGATACGAAGTGGTGCTGCCTACCCCCGGGGCGCTTGAAGAACTCACGCAAAGCATGCGTCGCAGTGGCCTTCTTCGGGTTTGGACAGTAGGCTGGGTTGCAGCACTGATCGGTATAGCGTGGACGTCCTCGGCTCTTACACCGATATGGGGGATTCCCATCATTTCAGCCGCAGTGGTCGTTCATCTGGTTGCTCAACGCTCAGGGTCCTCTTCGATGACTCCTGTCCTCCTCGTTGCAGCCCTTGGCTCCCTTGCGATTCTGCTGACCACCCGGCGTGGTTGGGATGTTCTCCCTCTTGCTCTCATCATCGCAGTCATCCCTCCTTCCCTCGGAGGTTTTGATCTCAAGGCCTCTCGCATCTGGACACTTTCTTTGGCAGCCTTGGCAGCCTTGCTGATATCCTCTGAACTCTTCACCCCTGCAAGTAGTGGCACGAGTACTGATTCTGTCACCGAGGTCTGGATCATTGTTGCCCTCGTCTTAGGGATGGTCGCCTATTACCTCCCCCGCTCGTCTCGCCTTGAGCAGATGATCATGCCCTCATCGACCATGCTTGTCCTCCTTCTTGCATTGATGTGGTATGCATCTGATGTGGAGTGGGGTGTTGTCGTAACCACTCTTGGTTTCATCTGCGCTGGTGCCTGGCTATCAGGCCGTGGCGAGGTGCGCCTTGCCCTTCGCTCGATTCAGAAGCGTAGCAGCCTGCTTGAACAACATCGCTCGAAGATGGCACTCATCGATTCGATGCCCGCTGAAGGAAATACCCGCCTCATTGACCCTGAACTCATGACACTGCTTGAACGTAAACAAGGAGATTCTCTAACGGCTGAGGAGGCAGAAGAGATGCTCCTGAAAGGCGTCTCCCACCGCCCGATCATTGTACTTGCCCTCATCTCTGCTGCAGGAATGGCAGGCCTTGTCCAAGTGTGGTTCGCTGGAACTGCTGGAGCCCCCCTCATCCTTGCATTGACTGCATC